>JAPLHK010000012.1:13763-16263 GCA_026389715.1 Chloroflexota bacterium | reverse complement strand
GGGCATCATTCCCTGGAATTTCCCCATGACAATGGCCTTCTGGAAGCTTGGCCCTGCACTGATAATGGGAAATACCATCGTTCTTAAGCCCGCTACGGTAACACCCCTGAGCGCCTTGATCCTGGCGGAGGCGGCTAAAGCAGCGGGCATCCCCGACGGCGTGGTGAATGTCATAGCTGGGCCGGGTGGGGAGCTGGGGCAGGTGCTGTGCACCCATCCCGACGTTGACAAGATTGCTTTTACAGGGAGCACGGAAGTCGGGCGGGAGATAATGAGGATGGCTTCTGCTACAGTGAAAAAGGTAACGCTCGAACTGGGCGGCAAGTCGGCCAACATTATCCTGGACGACGCGGATATGGATCTGGCCGTCGAAGGCGCATGCTTCGGCACCTTCTTCCACCAGGGTCAGATTTGCGAGTCAGGTACCCGTGTACTGGTATCTGCAAAAATCTATGACCGGTTCCTGGAGAAGATGAAGAAGCGGGCTGAAGCCCTGCGAATCGGTTACCAGATGGACCCCACATCGCACATGGGTCCCTTAGTCAGCAAAGAGCAGCTGGCCACGGTTGAACGTTACGTAAAGATCGGCAGGGAAGAGGGGGCTGAGTTGATCACCGGCGGCAGGCGCGTCGAGGTTGCAGGTATCAAGGGAGGTTATTATTACGCCCCCACTATCTTCGCCAATGTCAGCAACAAGATGCGCATCGCACAGGAGGAGATCTTCGGCCCGGTTGTCTGTGTCATAAAGTACGACAGCGACGAGGAAGCTGTGGCCATCGCTAACGATTCCATCTACGGCCTGGGCGGTGGAGTCTTCTCCAGCAACACCGGCAGGGCCGAGCGCGTGGCCGCCGGTGTCCGTACCGGCACGATGTGGATCAATAACTACCACGCCTTCGCCGATTACTGTCCCTTCGGCGGATACAAGCAGTCGGGTGTGGGACGTGAGCTGGGCATGCCAGGCCTGCATGAATATACGCTGGTCAAGAGAGTGCATGTCGCCGCTATGTCTGATGCGAAATCAAACATGACTTTCCAACTCATGTCCGACTACAAGAAGGTGGACGGCTTCGGATATAACTGCCCGACTAACGTCATAGCCGGACACGGCTGCCTGCCGTCAATCAGCAAGGCGGTTGCCGACCTCGGTTGCAAAAGGGCTTTTATCCTCACCGACCCGGGTGTCCGCCAGGCGGGACTGGCCCAGTTGGTGAAAGACGCACTGGCAGATTTCTGCGTGGGCATCTATGACAAAATCCCGGCGGATCCTGACCTTGATTCCGTCGACGGGGCCACGGAAGCCGCCCGCCAGGTAAAAGCGGACTGCATCGTCAGCGTGGGTGGTGGCAGCGTAATCGACACGGCCAAAGCGGTCTGCGTGACCCTCAAGAATGGCGGCAAGGCCAACGATCACCTTAACCTGCTCGTTCTTACAGAACCGCAAACCCCGCATATCGCCATCCCGACCACATCGGGAACAGGCAGCGAGGTGACCAATGTATCGGTACTGACCAGTAAGGGCGCCGGACGGAAGCTTTTCATCGTGGACGCGCACATCATGCCGAATGTAGCTATCCTCGACCCGCGCTTCACCATGACCCTTCCCAAAAGCTTCACGGTAACCACAGCCATGGATGCCATGACGCATGCCATTGAGGCCATGACCAGCACCATGTCCAACCCGATATGCGACGGCATGGCCCTGCAGGCCATCCGCCTGATCAACAAAAACCTGCCCCTCGCCGTTGCCGATGGCAAGAATGAGAAAGCCCGGCTTAACCTGCAGATAGCCGCCACCATGGCGGGATGGGCTTTTACTGTGGCCCAGGTGGGACTGGCGCACGGCATGGCCCATACTGTAGGGGCCTTGCACCATGTCCCGCATGGGGCGGCCTGCGGTATAGTCCTTCCCAAGGTGATGCGCTATAACGTCGACCATGCAGCCGATAAGCTTGCCCTCGTTGCACACGCCATGGACGTTGACGTGGCCAAATTGAAGAAACGGGAGGCAGCACTGGCCGCGGCCGATGCAATTGAAGCCTTGATGAAGAAGGTAGACCACCCTATGAGACTACGGGACGTGGGTGTACCCGAGGAGAACCTGCCGATCTGCGCCTTCCACGCTATCGCAGACACTGCGGTCATATTCAATGCCCGCGGAGTCAGCGACCCGAACGAAATACTTGAGGTATATAAACAGGCTTATTAGAGCCGGGAACGGTAAAATAGCTAAAAAAGGAAACAGGGAGAGAGAACGCGGCGGGTTGTTTGCGCAGTTGTGGGCAGTACTCCCATTATACAAACGTAGGGGCGGGTCTTCAGACCCGTCCGCCGATGCGGGCGGACATGAATGTCCGCCCCTACATAAAAAGTCAATTAACTGTATTTACCGGCCTGGATATCTCTAACTGTTTCGAAGAGAATGTTGACGTTATCGTCAGGCATGGTGTACTGCAACTCGTGCGTGGTGCCCAGGATGTGGCGGTTCTTGGCTTTGCCT
>JAPLHK010000012.1:7876-13741 GCA_026389715.1 Chloroflexota bacterium | reverse complement strand
GATATCGTCCCTGAATTCAGCAGGCGTCATGGCTTCGCCCCTCTGGATATCTATGCCAGTGATAAAAGTGAGGCTGTCGCCGTATTTATCAACAGCCAGCTTGAAATCGTTGCCGGCGGCCGGTTGGAATGACTGAAGCATATCGATGCCTATTTCCACGTAGTGCTCGAGGAAAGACATCTGGTAGCCGCAGGAATGCAGGCACACCAGGGCGCCGTCCTCGTGCGCCGCGTCGACCTGCTTTTTCAGCCTGGGATACATGAACTCCTTCCACATCTTCATCGAGATGAGGGGCCGGTTGTTGTAGCCGTAATCGTCATAGATAAATACGACATCCGCCCCTGCTTTGACGCTCCTGCGGGCTATCTCTATCTCGTGGTCGATGAAGCGGTCCATGAAGGCCTTGAGCTCATCGGGGTATTCCACCAGCCAGGTCATATACCTTTCCAGGCCTATCATCTGGTTGCTGGTCCAGTCGTGCGGCCCCCAGGCCTCGGCGGCGATGCTGTGGTTGGGGTACTGCTTGCGGTATTGCCGGAAGATATCATAGAGGCTATCCCGTGCGGGGTCGGGCAGCGGGTAATTCTTAAGGTCATTCAGATTTTTAACCGGGGGGTCTATCATATCGGGATAGATGCCGCCGCCGATCTTGCGGCCAACACCGTAGATATCCACCACGTCGATGTGACCTTGCTTATATTTCCACTTGCTGTAAGACGGCGTGGCATAGGAGGCCAGCACCATATCGGCGCCCAGGTCGATGCCGTAGGCATTGGCGAAATTATAGCTGTGGATGTCCCATAGCAGGGGCAGGAACCTCCAGATTTCGCCGGCCTGCATGCCACCGCCGCTTTTGAATTTGCCCCAGAAGAATTTAGCCAGCAGGTTCCTGTTCCAGTGACTGGACGGCATGTATTCCGCCATCAGCCTGCAGCCGGTATGCGCCTCGATCCAGTAGAAAACGGGGACACGGTCCGCCGGCAGGCCCTTAGCCGCCGCGTGGATACGTTCTTTGGGCGTCATGGCATTGCTTTTATTTGTGCTCATTAGTCTGCCTCTCCTCTACGGATAATGATGAAACCGTGCTTAATTTTTAGAGGCAACCACGGAACGGGCATAATCCCTGCCCGCCACACAGTCCGGCCCGTAAAAATCCGCGCCTATCTTTTTAGCATAATCGATGCTGAGCGGCGCCCCGCCCACCATGATCTTTACACCACCGTGCAGTCCCGCTTTATCGATAGCCTCGATAACATCTTTCATCATGTACATGGTTGTGGAGAGCAGGGCTGACATGCCCACTACATCCGGTTTATGCTCTTTTACGGCCCCGACAAACTGCTCCGCGGCAACGTCGCTGCCGAGGTCCACTACCTCGAACCCTGCGCCTTCCAGCGCCATGGCCAGCAGGTTCTTGCCGATATCGTGGAGGTCCCCCTTAACCGTGCCGACCACGGCCTTGCCGCTTTTAGCCACCGACCCGGCAGGCGAGCGCTGCTTGATAACCTCGACGCTCTTCTGCATGGCCCTGGCGGCAACCAGCAACTCGGGCAGGAAATATTCGCCGTCCTGGAAGAGCTTGCCGACCACGTCCATGGCGGGTATCAGGGCCTGCCCCATTATTGCGTCCGGCGTCTTGCCTTCGTCCATCAGCTTTACTACCAGGGCAACGGCTTTATCAGCTTTGCCGTCTATGACGAGCTGTTTCAATTCATCCATAATCAGACCTCCCTCAGTTATACAGAGTCGGGTGACATTCTATAAGTACCTAACGATATTTTCAAGCCGTGGTTTGTGCAGGAGGCGCCGGTCGTGATAGCTCATAATACTTGACGTTTTGGTTATAGTTGTTGTTAGATAGAGGATATAAAAAAGCAAATCGCGGGGACGATGAAACGAGGTAACGATGCCTTTTCAACAATGGATACTGCTGAATATCCCGACCTGGGGCATAGCCGCCATAATGCTATCCATAGCTGTGGGCACTGCTGTAGGCGGTGTGCTGCTTGTACGCCATCTGGTTGACATAAAAAAATTTAAACAGCACCATGATATCGCCGGTCCGATTTTCAGTACATTAGGGGTGATTTACGCGGTAATGCTGGCCTTTGTGCTGGTCATCGTCTGGCAGGATTTCGACCGTGCGCAGAATAACACGGTCAGGGAAGCAAACTACTTCGCCCAAATTTACCGTGATGCAAGTTTGTTGCCCGATCCTTTCAGGAGCCAATTCCTGGAGGCCAACGGTAATTATCTCAGGGCAGTCATCAAGTACGAGTGGCCGCAGATGCAGCGGGGCGAGAGGAGCCTTGAAGCGCAGGCAGAGGCCGACAAGGTCTGGACAGTGACTGCAGGTTTTGAACCTAAAACCGAGAGGGACAAGATATTTTTCAGCGAGATGCTGACCAAGATGAACAGTGCGGTAGAGCTGAGGAGGCAGCGTATCCAGGATGCCGGGTCGGGCCTGCACCCTGCGTTGTGGTTCGTGCTGCTTTTCGGAGGCTTTATCACGGTGGCGTTCACCTTCTTTTTCGGGTCGGAGAACCTCTATGCACAGCTTATCATGACCACCATGCTGGCCGTGCTGATAGCGCTCATCATTCTTACCATCCTGCTAATGGATTTCCCATTCAGCGGGGACCTGAGTATCCCCGCAACCCCCTTGCAGCTGATACTGGATCATTTTTGGCCGTGACGAGCGGTTGATGAGTGGCCCAAAACGGCTCCTATTTGCCATTGTCACTGCCAGCGCATAAAATTAATGGTGCGGACGGGCTATGTAGGCCCGCTTTTTGTTAAAGGATAATCGTGCCGGATAAACAACCAGCAGTAAAGCCTGTCAAAGGGAAAATCGTCATGTCCCGCGAACTTTGCAAGGAATGCGGGCTGTGCATACATTTCTGCCCGAAGAAGGTCATTGTGCAATCGGGCAAACTGAATGCGGCAGGCTACCAGAGCGCGGAATTTAAAGATGACGGCGAATGCACCGGCTGCGCTATCTGCGCAATCGTCTGCCCCGAGGTGGCCATCGAGGTCTACCGTGACTAACGTGCTGATGGACGGCAACAGTGCCATCGCCGAGGCGGCCATCCGCGCCGGATGCCAGTGCTATTTCGGCTACCCGATTACGCCACAGAACGAGCTGACCGAATACATGGCCCTCAACCTCAGCCGGCGCAAGGGCTGCGCTTTTGTGCAGGCCGAGAGCGAGGTGGCGGCTATCAATATGGTTTACGGCGCCAGTGTGGCCGGGGCGAGGGCCATGACGTCGTCCTCCAGCCCGGGCATCAGCCTCAAGCAGGAGGGCATCTCTTACCTGGCGGCCTGTGAGCTGCCGGCGGTCATCGTGAATATGCAGCGCGGCGGCCCGGGACTGGGCAGCATCTCGGCCGCTCAATCCGATTACTTCCAGGCCACGCGTGGTGGCGGGCACGGCGATTACCGCACCATTGTGCTCGGACCTTCATCTGTGCAGGAACTGGCCGATATGACCATGCGCGCCTTCGACCTGGCCGATAAGTACAAGATCCCGGTGATAATCCTGGGGGATGGCGTGCTGGGCCAGATGAAGGAGCCGGTAGAATTCAAGCGGGAAGCCCCCACTGTTCTGGCCGTTAGGGAAGGCTCCCTGCGGGGCGCCAAAGGCCGTCCCAGCAGGATAATCAAGACCTTCACCTCCAACCCGTCGGAACTGGAGGAGATAAACTGGAGCCTGTTCCGCCGCTATACCTTGATAAAGAAAGAGGAAACCACCTTCGAGACCTTTTTAACTGAGGATGCCAGGCTGGTGGTGGTGGCCTTCGGCATCGCCGCCCGCATTGCCAAAGGCGCTATCAAGAACCTGCGCGCCGAGGGGCTCAAGGTCGGGCTGATGCGGCCGATAACCCTGTGGCCATTCCCTGACGAGCCGCTTAAGGAGATGGCCAAGACCATCAAGCAATACCTTGTATTTGAAATGAATATGGGGCAGATGGTAGAGGACGTGCAACTGGCTTTGGCCGGCCAGGGCGAGGTGGCCTTTTACGGGCGCCCGGGTGGCGTGATACCCAATCCCAGCGAGGTGGCCAGGGTCATATCAAGGCTTTATTACCAGAAAGGTTTGAAATAATGAAAGCTGTTTACACGTATCCTAAATCGTTAAAGAGAGCGCCTTTCCATTACTGCCCGGGATGCGGGCACTCTGTGGCGCACCGGCTGGTCTGCGAGGTCATCGACGAGATGGGCTTGCAGGAGAGGGTCATCGGCATACCGCCCCCGGGCTGCTCGGTCTTCGCCTACAACTACTTCGATGTCGATATGGCGGAATCCGCGCACGGCAGGGGCGCGGCGGTGGCTACCGGCATCAAGCGCGCTTACCCTGAGAGTGTAGTCTTCACTTACCAGGGCGACGGCGACCTGGCCGGCATCGGCACAGCCGAGACCATCCACGCGGCCAACCGCGGCGAGAATATCACCACTATTTTTATCAACAACGCGGTTTACGGCATGACCGGCGGACAGATGGCGCCCACCACGCTGCGAGGTATGAAGACCACTACGACGCCCTACGGGCGCGACCATATCCTCGAAGGACATCCCATCAGGATGAGCGAGATATTAGCCATGCTGGACGGCGTGGCCTATATCGAGAGGGTGGCTGTGAACTCCCCTGCCAATATCAGGAAGGCCAAAAAGGCTATCGCTAAAGCCTTCCAGGTCCAGCTTGACGGGCGTGGATTTTCTATGGTGGAGATACTCTCTCCCTGCCCTACCAACTGGAAGATGACGCCGGTAAAGTCATGGCAGTGGATTGACGAGGAGATGACGAAGGTCTTTCCACTCGGTGTTTACAAAGACGTTATGGAGAACAAGGTTGCTGATTAAAACGCTCATAGCCGGCTTCGGCGGCCAGGGTGTGCTCTCTATGGGGCTTAACCTTGCCGAGGCGGCCCTGCTGGAAGGCAAGAACGTCACCTACTTGCCGGCATACGGCGCAGAGGTGCGCGGCGGCACGGCCAACTGCACGGTGGCTATCTCCGACGATGAGATAGCGTCGCCGGTGGCCTCCTCGCCCGAGTTTGTGATCGCTATGAACCAGCCTTCGGCGCTCAAATTCCAGCACCATATACAATCGGGCGGTCTTTTCTTTCTCAACTCCTCGCTGGTGGAGGCCGAGATAATCAGGGGGGATATCGAGATAGTACGTGTGCCTGCCAACAGGATAGCCGAGGACCTGGGCAGTCCCAAAGCGGCCAACATGGTCATGCTGGGTGCCTTCACTAAAAAGAGCGGCGTCGTTGAATTATCCAATGTTACCGAAGCGCTCAAGCATATCCTCAGCGCCAAGAAAAAGCTGCTCGAGGTAAATGAAAAAGCGCTGCAGGCGGGGTATAATTTATTTTGAGGTAATCGCTGGTATGGCGGCGCGCCCTCAAAAATGTCGTTGCGAGGAGCCCGCAGGCGACGAAGCAATCCTGTGGCCACTTGATGGAAGGATAGATTGCCACGCCCTTCGGGCTAGCAATGACGAGGGGAAAGGGAGCCCACAGGGGATAAAGCAATCCATCGGCAATCTCAGGATAAAAAGGAGTTAACTATGAGCGTAAAACAGGTATCGGTTATCCTTGAAAACGTGCCGGGCATGTTCCTGGCGGTCAGCGAGTGCCTGGGACGTGAGGCCATCAATATACGCGCCATCTCCGTAGCCGATACATCCGGTACCAGCACGGTCAGGTTTGTTACCGACAACCCCGAGAAGACCATCAGCGTCCTCAAGAGCAATGGCTACAAGGTCATAGAAAATGAGGTGCTGGCTGTGGAGATACCCGACCACCCCGGCGCCATGCAGGCTATACTTAAACCCCTGCGCGAGGCCAGCATTAACGT
>JAPLHK010000012.1:0-7868 GCA_026389715.1 Chloroflexota bacterium | reverse complement strand
TAACGTGCTCTACTTCTATACCTTCCTCGGCCGCGGCGAGAGCGGCCAACCCATCGTTATCATCGGTGTGGATAAAACTGTAGAAGCCATGGAAGCGCTCAAGAGGAACTGGGTGCAAACGTTCGGCAAAGAGATATATTCACTTTAATGGCGCACGTCCGTGACGGGCGTATAATTTTAATTGTGGGGGAAGCCTTATTTTCACCTCGCTTACCCTGTTGACAACTATTAACCCAATCTAATAGTTTTAGCTGAGCAGTAAAATTCTTTACTTGCGCTTGAACGCAGTTGTATACTAACTGTACATTTTCCTGGGATTGGCTTTAATTGGATCTAATAAAGATTTTGCTGGTAGAGGACCATGCTGTAGTGCGTGAGAGCATACATGAATCGCTTTCACGTGAAGCCGAATTTAATGTAGTGGGGGAGGCCAGCGATGGGGAGGAGGCTGTCAGGATGGCGCAAAAACTGGTTCCCGATGTCATCCTTATGGATATCTCGATGCCGGTGCTTAACGGCATCGAGGCCACCCGCCAGATCAAGTCGTTCCAGCCCTCTGTGGCCATATTGATACTGACCGCCTATGACGATGAGCAGTATATATTTTCGGTACTCTCCGCCGGCGCGGCTGGCTACCTGCTCAAAGATATAGGCATGCAGGAGCTGGTGGAGGCCATCAAAACGGTTTACAAGGGCGACTCGGTGCTTCATCCAACCATAGCGAAAAAGGTGCTACACCAGATACGCTCGTTCAAGGATGGGCCGCCCAAAGAGCAGCACCATGAGGTGCTCAGCGACAGGGAGTCCCATGTGCTCAGGCTGGCTGCCAGCGGGTTGAGCAACAATGCCATAGCACAGGAGCTACACCTGAGCGTGAGCACGATTCAAAGCCACCTGAGGTCCATCTTCAACAAGCTTGGCGTGGGTTCCCGTACCGAAGCTATGATCGAAGCTATGAAAAAAGGCTTGCTCACTCTGAAAGATATAACCTGATGTGTGGTTCGGGGATGGTACAGGTGGTACCGTTTTGATAAACACATTTATTATCACTATCTTGCTGATTGCGCTGGCCGTCACTGCCGGGCTGCTGATATTCATCGTGGTCAGGATAATGCTGAGAAAAGAGCCCTGGCCGGCAAGCACCGGCGAAAGTCTGGCCAGGATACTGGACGGGTTTCCACTGCCCGTTTTCGAGATCGATAGTGAACATAAAGTCACACAATGGAACTTGGCACTGGAAGCCCTGTCGGGTATCAAAAAAGCAGACGTGCTGGGCACAAGCGACCAATGGCGGGCGTTCTACCCGGAGAAAAGGCCCGTGCTGGCCGACCTGATTGCGGATGGGGCGCCGGGGAAAACGATCGGTGCATTCTACAAGGGCAAGTTTAAACAGTCACCTCTCATCGACGGCGCCTACGAGGCTGAGGATTTCTTTCCCGCGCTGGGGGAAAAAGGCAAATGGTACCAGTTCACGGCCAGCCCGATACGGGACAATCGTGGTGTGGTGGGCGCCATAGAGATACTGGAGGATGTCACCGATCAGCACATTGCCGACCAGAACCTGCGCTATTACGTGGGGCAGTTGACGCGCGTCCAAGAGGAAGAACGCAAATATCTTGCCAGGGAACTGCATGACACGACGGTTCAGACCCTGGTCGCCCTGATTTATCAGCTGGATAATTTTTTTGCCGGCAAACCCAACCTTACTGAAGCTGAAACGGACAGGCTGCGGACTATTTACAAGAGCCTGAAAAGGGCAGTGGAGGGGGTGAGGGGGTTCAGCCGTGAACTGCGGCCGCCGGTTCTGGATGACCTGGGGCTTGTTCCGGGCCTGAGCTGGCTAGCCGATGACCTGAAAAAAGTTTATAACGTGGAGGTTAGCGTTGATGTCAGCGGTGAGGAGAAGAGGCTGCCGCAGGACGTTGAGCTTGCTCTTTTTCGCATAATACAGGAAGCGCTGATAAATTCCGCCAAGCATGCCAGGGTACCTTCAATGCAGGCTAAAATAGCCTATCTGAAGGATAAAATTGAGGTGAATGTAGTAGACCGTGGGGAGGGTTTTGACCTGCCGGCGAAAATAAGTTCCCTGCCGAGGGATGGCAAGCTGGGACTGGCGGGCATCGCCGAGAGGGTGCAACTGCTGGGGGGCAGGTTGGAGATCGATACTGGCAAAGGCAAGGGCACCAGTGTTAACGTGGAAATACCGCTGTGAACAAGCATTGTCATGCGAGGCCGCCGCAGCGGCCGCGGCAATCTGTCCCGGGAGGTTAGATTGCTTCGTCACTGCGTTCCTCGCAATGACATTTTTGGGTTAGAGAGCGGACTTGAAGAAAACCGCGGCCAGCGGTGGGAGTGTGACGCTGAGGGAGAAGGGCCTGCCGTGGAAATCCGCGGGGCCGGCCTGCAGTCCGCCCAGGTTCCCCTGCCCGCTGCCGCCGTAGTCTTCGGCATCGCTGTTGAATACTTCCTGCCAGAAGCCGCCGCGGGGCACACCCACGTGGTAGCCCTGGCGGGGTAGGGGTGTGAAATTGCAGGCGATAAGGAAAATATCCTCTGTTGAGCGGCCGCGGCGCAGGTAGCTCACCACACTGTGCAGTGAATCGTTGCAGTCAACCCATTCGAAGCCGGACGGATCGAAATCCAGCTCATGCAGGGCGGGTTCGCCGCGGTAAAGGCGGGCGGCATCGCCCACCAATTTCTGCAGCCCGCTGTGAGGAGGGTATTGCAACAGGTGCCAATCGAGGCTTTTCTCGTGGTTCCACTCGTTCCACTGGCCTATCTCATCCCCCATGAAGAGCAGCTTCTTGCCCGGCTGAGAGAACATAAATGCCATGAGCAGGCGCAGGTTGGCGAATTTCTGCCAGTCATCGCCGGGCATTTTGCCCAGCAGCGAGGACTTGCCATGCACGACCTCGTCATGAGACAGCGAAAGCACGAAGTTCTCAGTGTAGGCATAGAGCATGCGGAAGGTCAGCCTGTCGTGATGGTATTTACGGTGCACGGGGTTTTTGGTGAAGTAATCGAGCGTGTCGTGCATCCAGCCCATGTCCCATTTCATTCCGAAGCCCAGACCCCCGATGTAGGTCGGGCGGCTGACCATCGGCCAGTCTGTGGACTCCTCGGCGATAGTCTGTACATCGGGGTAGTTTTTATATATTTCCTCGTTGAAGCGGCGCAGCAGGGAAACAGCCTCAAGGTTTTCGCGTCCTCCGAACTGGTTGGGTAACCACTCCCCCTTTTTTCTTGAATAGTCCAGGTAGAGCATTGAGGCCACGCCGTCCACGCGCAGCCCGTCGATATGGTACTTGTCCAGCCAGAAGAGGGCGCTGCTGAGCAGGAAGCTGCGCACCTCGTGGCGGCCGTAGTTGAAGATATAGCTTTTCCAATCGGGATGAAAGCCCCTGCGCGGGTCGGCGTGCTCGTAGAGATGCGTACCATCGAAGAAGCCCGGCCCGTGCCCGTCGGTGGGGAAATGCGACGGGACCCAGTCGAGGATCACCCCTATGTTATGCTGATGTAGATAGTCCACCAGGTACATGAAATCCTGCGGCGTGCCGTAGCGGCTGGTGGGGGCGAAATAGCCGGTCACCTGGTAGCCCCAGGAGCCGTAAAAGGGATGCTCCATCACCGGCATCAGTTCTACGTGGGTGAAGCCCATGTTGGCGATGTAATCAGCCAGTTCGGCGGCCATCTCACGGTAGCCCAGCGGGCGGTTATTTTCCCCGGGCACCCGCTTCCATGAACCGGGGTGCAATTCGTACATGGAAATGGGGGCATCCAGGGCGTTTACATTTTTTCGTTTGGCCATCCATTCTGCGTCCTTCCATTCATAGGAGAGGTCCCAGACCACGGAGGCCGTTTTAGGCGGCTGTTCGCAGTGGAATGCAAAGGGGTCCGCCTTGTCGGCGCGGTGCCGGTTCACGCGCGACTCGATATGGTATTTGTACAGTGAGCCGCTGCTTATGCCGGGTATAAAGCCCTCCCAGATGCCCGACCCTTCGCGGGTACTGAGCCTGAAACCCTGCTTCTCCCAGCCGTTGAAATCTCCCGTGACGTAAACCTGCTTCGCGTTGGGCGCCCACACGGCGAAGTAAGTGCCGTCAACTCCTCCGGCGGTAACCGGGTGCGCGCCCAGTTTATCATAGAGGCGTATATGGCTGCCCTCGTTGAAGAGGTAAAGGTCATCGCTGCCCAGCAAACTGAAGGATTGCATGTTCTAATCTATAGTTAAATACGGTATTAGGAGGGCGGGCTTTTCTTAATCAGGGAATTTAAAACCTTTTTCCGTCAACAGCTTTATACAGGCGTCGACGGCCCTCTCGTCGTAGAGCCTGCCGCGGTTAGCGGTTATCTCGTCAAGAGCCTTATCCACGCCCAGTGCGGGGCGGTAGGGACGGTGGGATATCATAGCCTCGACGACGTCAGCTACAGCTATGATTCTGGCTTCCAGTGCTATATCATCCCCCTTGAGGCCCGCAGGATAGCCCGAGCCATCCATCCTTTCATGGTGCTGGACGACAATATCGGCGATGGGCCAGGGGAACTTGATGGCAGCGATAACATCATAGCCTGCGGCGGCGTGCGCCCTGGCCAGTCCCATCTCAAGATCTGTGAGTTTACCAGGCTTGCTGAGAATTTCGGAAGGCACATAGATCTTGCCCACGTCGTGCAGCAGGCCGGCCACGCGCAGCGGCTGTTTCCGGTCATCGGGCAACCCTAGTTCATCGGCTATGGCCAGCGCCAGGTGGGTCACGCGCCTCTGGTGACCGGCGGTATAGGGATCGCGCAGCTCGCTCATCATGGCTATGGCATCGATGATGCTCTCCAGTGAGGAGCCCAACCTTTCCAGCGCTGACCGGAGCTCTTCTTCGGCCTTCTTGCGCTCGGTTATATCGCGGATAACGCCTTCGATGCCGGCAGGTTGGCCGTCGGCATCGTGGTAGATGTGGCTGTTGGCGGCAACGGTGATAATCTGTCCATCGGCCCGCCTGAGGTTCACTTCCAGGTCAATAACTTCGCCTTTAGCCTTTATCAACTCAAGTATGCGCGACCTCTCCTCCGGGTTTGCGTATATATCCCGGGCCAGGTTCTTGCCGATGACCTGCTCGACCGATTCCACGCCTAGCATGCGGGTTATTGCCGGACTGACCAGGGTGATTATTCCTTCATTATTTGTGCGATAGAGCACGTCGTGCATATTTTCCACCACTGTGCGGTATTTCGTTTCGCTCTCAATCAGTAGTTTTTCCATCTGCCTGCGCTCGGTGATATCCTCGGCAATGCCGTAGACGCCGATTATTTCTCCATCAACGATGATCGGGGTGCTGGTGATATGGATATCGATCCTCCTGCCGTCTTTCGCTATCATAACAGCCTCGTAGGATTGGGGTTCCCCGTTGAGTGCCCTGGCATAATTGCGTTTAACGGTTTCCAGGTATTCGGGTGCCATCACATTGGCAAAACCCATCTTGCCGATATCTTCTTCCGAGTAGCCTGATATCCGTAACGCCGCAGTGTTGACACTGGTGTATTTCCCCTGCCGGTCGAGCGCATAAACCATGGCGGGGTTGTGCTGGAAGAGCGAACGATAGCGCTGCTCGCTCTCCATTAGTTGATTTTCCATTTGCTTGCGCAGCGTGATGTCGCGCTGTACCGCGATAACCAGTTTATCACCGGCCAGCTCCGCCAGGCGCAAATGGGTATCCACGATAAATGTAGAGCCGTCTTTGCGGATGTGTACCGCATCGGAGGATAATTCCCTCTGTTCCAGCAGTTGCCGGTGGCGTTCTTCCAGCGCCGGCAGTTCCTCGACGGGGACCAGCTGGCGCATGTTCATGGCCAGCATCTCATCCCGGCTGAAACCGCGGATGCTGCAGGAAGTCTGGTTTGCGTAGATGATTTTGCCGTCAAGGTCGTAGGCTACGATTGAATCATAGGCTGAATCGAGCAGGGCCGCCCGCCGCTGGATGTCTTTCTCGGCTTTGACCCTGTCGGTTACGTCGCGGGATAGCCCGCGCAGGCCGATTATCTCGCCCTTTTGGTTGCGCAAAGGGTAAATGGAATCCTCGAGGTAAATCCGGCTGCCGTCCTTGCATATATTGATCAATGGAACCCAGCGGCGGGGGATACCCGTGTTGAATACGCTGGAATACGCTTCGACGATTCTCCTCCTTTCCTCGGGCGGCGTGTAAGCCTTGTAGTTAAGGCCGAGCAGCTCTTCCCTTGTGTAGCCGAGCTGGCGGCAGACCACATCGTTGAAGAAGGTGTAATTGCCACTGGCGTCCAATTCGTAGTAAGCCTCGTCCATCTCCTCGAGTATGGCGCGGTATTTCTCCTCGCTCTGTCTGAGCGCCTCCTCGGCAAGCTTGCGCTTTGTGATATCGGTCAGGAAATCCAGTGTGGCTGGCCTGCCTTCCCATTCTATCCTTACCGCCCGTATCTCCACCCAGCTCACACTACCATCTTTGTTAACCACGCGGAACGGGTAGACTTGCTCGAAGGCTTCACCATTGAGGCGGCGCAGGTGCCTTTCGACAACCATCTGCCGGTCGTCCGGGTGGATGAGGTTTATGAAGGGGATTGACGGAAGCTCCTCTCTGCTGTAACCGGTCATATCAGAGGTATTCTGGTTGGCGAGTTTTAGCAGACCGTCCTGTGCCACGATGATGGCCTCGCCGGCGTTTTCTACTACCAGGCGGTATTTCTCCTCGCTGGCCTGCAGCGCCTGCCTGGAAGCAAGACGGTCTATAATTACGCCGATATCGGCAGCAATGGCTTCCAGTGAATCACGAATAACGGCGGGCATGTTATGCTCTGTATGAGAGAAGATGCCAAGACTGGCTATGACCCGCTCTTGGAACAGCACAGGTATGGTTGCATCGAAGGTAATGCCCTCAGGCTTTAGCTGCTCGTCAAAGGGTGGTGTGAATTCCTTGGCCTTAGCATATAAAGGGCTACCCTTTTTGATAAGGCGGGCATCGGCGGAATCAGCTTTCAGCACCGAGTAATGCTCCAGCAAATATGCCGAGCCGCCGTGGTAACACGCGGCTTTGAAATCCCCGCTTTTTTCATCCAGAACATAGATGACGCCCAGATCGAAGCTGGAGATATCAATTGCCGCCGCCAGGCAATGCTTGAGCGCCATCTCCATGTCTATGTGGCCGGCCAGCTTTAAGGCCAGGTCGCGGCGTATCCTTCCCCTGGCCTCGGACTGGCGGTGCTCTGTGATATCCACGCAGGCGCCGACAGAGCGGACGATCCCGCCTTCCGCATCGCGGATTACCAAACCGCGGTCGATCCAGTGGCGCATCGATCCATCTTTATGGATGATGCGGTATTCCACGTTGTAAGGTTCCCCGGTTTCGGCATGCCTGTTGAGCGCTGCCATGACACGGTCATGGTCGTCCGGGTGCAGCGCCTTTTCCCAGGCTTCCAGCGTGCGTGGGAATTCTCCAGCCGGGTAACCCAGCATGGCGTCGATGTCGCCGTACCATTCCACGTGGTCACTGCCGATATCCCAATCCCAGACGATGTCGGTGGTGCTCTGTACAGCCTTACGGAACAGCTCCTCGCTTTTTCTGAGACTTTGCTCCGCGCTTTTTCGCTGGGTGATATCGCGGGCGAAACAGGATGCGCCCGTGATGCGGCCGGACGGCCGCGGGCAGTTCGTGATCGAGACCACGCCGGACGGCGGCGCGATCTACCTGGCGGGCGATGGAGCCTCGGCGGAGGGCGACCGCCCGTTCCTCGACCGCCTGGACCTGGCCCGAGGCGAGGTCGAAGTTCAGGCCGTCCACGTACGAGCAGCCGCCGGCCCCCTTGCAGTGGTCGGGCGCGCAGTCCACGGTCTTGTTCGGGAACGTCGCGAG
>JAPLHK010000096.1:47481-68951 GCA_026389715.1 Chloroflexota bacterium | reverse complement strand
GGCCGCCGTTGGCGATGGTTATCTCACCCGTATCCGTGTCGAGCATGGCGCATAGCCCGGTGAAGAACATCGAGGACTCGTTATCCGGGTAAAGCGTGTTGTTGACGCTGAAGAGCACCTCGCTCGGGTTTGAGGTGTGGAGGGACTCCGTCCTGAGCAGCGTTTTGCAGATAGCCATAAAGAGGGCCGCCGGTATCCCCTTGCCGCAGACGTCGCCGATGATGATGCATAGATTGGTGGGCGACGTGAAGAAAAAGTCGTAGAAATCGCCGCCTACCTCCCTGGCCGGGACCATGGTGGCGTAGAGGTCAAACTCCTTCCTGTTAGGGAAGGGAGGGAACAGCCTGGGCAGCATGCTGGTCTGTATTTCGGTGGCCACGCGCAACTCGCTCTCGATACGCTCCTTGACCGTGGTGGTTTCCTGCAGGTTGCGTATGTATTCCTTGAGATCGGCCGTCATCTTATTGAAGGCGGCTGCCAGGTCCTCTATCTCGTCCCCGGAGTGTACTTCCAGTCGCTGGTCGAGGTTGCCGCTGCCGATTACACGCACGCCCTGGCTGAGCCGGACGATGGGACGGGTAATGCGCCTGGCCAGCAGGTAGGCTATGCCGGCTACAACTATGATAAGCCCGCCCGCCGTGGCTACCAGGGCGGCCAGCATGCCCTGTATCTGGCTGTTTATCTTTGAGGAGAAGTCGGACGTGGCCGAGTTGATACGTACCCGTGTGGCTTCCACCGGGGCAACTATCTCGTCGATGGGCATGGCGATGCCGATCGACCAGCCGGTGCGCGAGATCGGGGAGTAGGCGACGAACTTATCGCTGCCGTCCAGCCTGCACGTGCCTACGGCCGTATTGCCGCTGACCATGTCGCGGGCAATGGCCGCAAGCTCGGGGTCCTTGCTTTCCAGCAGGCTGCCGGTCTCGAAGGACCCGTCCCATTTCCTGCCTGTTATCTGCATGTGGGGATGGGCGACAACCATGCCCTTACCGTCGATGAGGAACGCATAGCCGTTGTTGCCCACCTGCGTATTGATAACCTTCTGGTTGATGGTCTCGATGGTGATATTAGCTCCTGCCACGCCGATCAACTGGCCCTTCGTATCGTAGATCGGCCTGGAGCAGGTAATCATCGGCTTGCCGCTGGCGGCGTCTATCATGGTATTGGTCCAGCCTAAAGACTTGAGTTGCCTGGCCCTGGTATACCATTCACGCTGGCGCGGATCGAAGGTGGGGGGCATATCCCTGGTCCAGGGGTAAATCTGGATGACTCCCGATTCAGTGGCGACGTACACCTGCGCCAGGTTATGGTCACCCTGGAAGACGGGTATCAGGACGGCGTCCAGATTGCTCAGCAGCTTGACGTCTGCGCTGACTGAATCAGCCGTAACACCAGGGGGCAGGACACAGACCGACGCTGCATAAATGGTATCGGGCCTGTCGGCCGGGAAGTAGGTGCGGCCGCCGGCGTATTGTGATGGATTGTTCCACAAAGAAGCCGTATAAGCGGCGGTCGATGAGACCTCGGATTCCACCTTGTCGAACATGGCGTTGCTGAGGGCAGCCTGGTCGATGACCAGGAAGAGGAGTTGCTCCTCAGCCTGTCTGGTCAGAGCGTTGGTGCTGTCATTGACCGCGGAGGCGCCTAAAGATGTGGTGCTGTCAAGGGCATATCTCCCCAGGCCGGCCATGCTGCTGACAGCGATTAAGACGAAGATTATCAGGGAGAGCAGTGACAGTCCCAGCAGAATCAGCAATATCTTGCCGGTTATCTTGAGCTTAAAGCGCGCTTTGTGATTCATGCTGCCCCGGTGCCTTCTCCTGGTTACATTATAGCGGTTTAAGCTCCTTGTTTGCGCTCGTTATATTGAACAACCAGGCGCAATGCCTCGGCAGCGCCCGGGTAGCTGTAATAGAGCGCGATGCGGGCTTTGACGAACTCCTGCCAGATGCTGTATGTGGCTGTGTGCCTCTCGGGGAGCACGGCGTTGTCGCAGATGAAGGCCAGTGGTATGCGCGAGCCGCGGTAGGCCGTAAACATGGAATGGCCCCATTTTTGCATGAAGGACCACGCATACGGCGGCATCTGGCTGGGGCGGATGAATCCCACGCAGAAATTGACCTCATCCCAATCCGTGAGTATGTCAACTGCCCTGATCAGTTCATCGGAGGCTATCATATTCTGCGAGTAGTCTATGGGGTTGCGCAGCATGTTGCCGGCGAGCTGTGAGAAACCCAGCAGCTTTTGCCTGATGCTTTCAGGGAGGACCGGCAGCCTGAAGCCCCTGCGCTCGAATTCATCTGTCATCAGGACGGTGGTGCCGCCGCCCATCCCGATCAACAGCGCATTTCTGCCGCCCGGGTCGGGCATGAAAGTGAGCGTGACCAGCAGGTCCACCAGTTCCTCCGCGTTCTTCGACCGAATAAGGTTGAACTGGCGGCAGAGTGTTTCCCAGACGGTATCGCTGCCTGCCAGGGAAGCCGTGTGCGTGGCCGTTGCCCTGGCCCCGGCTTCGCCGTAGCCGGCCTTTATGAGGATCACCGGTTTTTTCGCGGCCGCCTTTTCAATTAGCCGCAGGAACCTCCTGCCATCGCTGACCCCTTCAAGGTAAAGGGCGATGATGCTGGTTTCGGGGTCATCGGTCAGGTACTCCAGGAAATCGCATTCATTGAGGTCGCAGGCGTTCCCGTAGCTGACTACCTTGCTGAACCTTACGCCGCGCCAGCCTGCTTCGTGGATTACGTAAATGGAATTGGCGCCGCTCTGGCTTATAAATCCCACGTTTCCGGCTTCCTTTGAGAAGCCCGTGCCGTAGGACAGCCGTGACGAAGGACAGTAAATGCCCATGCAGTTGGGGCCGATGATGCGGATACCCGTCTCGCCTGCCAGCCTGGTGAGCTCACCCTGAAGGCCGGCGGTGGCCGTCTCGCCCGTTTCATCGAAGCCGGCCGTGCAGAAGTGGATAGCCTTAACACCCTTGCGTGCGCAGTTCCTTACTATCTCGGGCGCGATAGCGGCGGAAACTGTGCTTATCACATAGTCAACGTTGCCGGGTATCTCATCCAGCGATTTATACACCCTGCAGCCGTCCAGTTCGCCGCCCGATGGGTTGACAGGGTAGAGCGGCCCCTGGAAGCCGAACTCGCGGCAGGAATACCAGAAGGTGCGGGTCCAGTGGAAGGGGTTGCTGATGCTGATGCCTACAAAAGCTACGCTCTGCGGGTGGAAAATACGGTCAAGCGAATCATAAAGTTTGGTCAAAGGATGCTCCTGGTTTCAATTTATGGAGAGATATTGACTAACCGTTCAATGAAATTTACCGTGGCAATTATATTAAATTGGGGGTGAATACACAAAAACGCTGCGAGTTTTGAGTCTATAATTAATTTTACGGCTGAGGCTGGCTTTTATAGGTTAGTATTGGCTATCAAACATAGGTGCTTCTTTACAACAGCTTCATACCGATACTTTTAGTAGAAGTATCTTGGATATATCCAGGAACTGGCAGATTACGGTTGGGGAAAACGCAGAATCTGTCCAAACTAGAGAGAATTGGCGATTACCAATGATATTGCAATAGACAGCACATTTCGATGAATAGTGCGATATGTCGTGGTTAAGCTGGTCGCTCCCATGGTTCGAATCTAGCTCAGTGGAGCCAAGGCATCAATAGGTAGTTTAAATTTACATTTAGCTTAGGTATTTAATCGCTCTTTGATCGAGGTTAGGGTCTTTTTGATTGATTCTGGAGTTCTGCCGGTGCTGCCTATCCTCTCGGCAACAGAATAACAAAAGACCTCAAAACTCATTCCTATTCCTTTACCTGATATAAACTTCTGATAAAATTTGCCAAGGATGGACTTTCCACTAAATTTCACGAGCGCGGTTTTATTCGTAATCATTTCTTCTACTTCTTTAGTTATACTCCGAATTCGTGCAGCGTTTTCCTCTCTGTTGGCAAAACGTTTCCTTAACTCTTCAACACCAGCATCCCTCTCTTGCTCTAGCTCTTCCATGGTATTGCCCCTAAACTGTACGTGAAACGGAGGAATAATCGCTCTCAGTCGCCTGTTGACTTCATCTCGAATAGAATCCCTACAAATCGCAAGTAATTCCCTTTCAACCGCTTCTTTATCCGCTATTCCCATTTTTTCTCGGTACGGCTCTAAAACTTCATATATAGAGATAGGATCAAATAAAGTGTTCTCTATCGTACAGTATTCCCATTTTTCAATTCCTGCTGAGGCCTTAACATCAATATCGACATCAGCATCAACAATTGCATATACGGGAAGCCCAACTAATTTCTCTGAAATGATTTGGTTCAATAGAATAGCGGCCTTACCTACCTCTTTCTTCCCACCCATTGGCACGAATGTGAAATCTTTTGCTTCACTACACAACAGTTCCAATACTCTTTGGTCGCTTGGACCAGTTTTCATCTCTTCTGGAGTTTTTCCTTCTATGAATACTATAGGTCGCCCTAATGTTAGGATAGACACATCTCCGCAAACGTCCTTAAATAGTTCGAACTTTTCTTGATTTGAAATCACCTCGCGTAGTTGATTGCTATCTCCTGCTATTTCTCTGGGTACAAGCGAAAAAAGCTCATTAGAAGCCGCCTCGTTGATTATGACTGGAGAATGTGTTGCGATGACGAATTGAACATTATCCTCGTAGGCTCTTTTCCGCATATACGTGAGCATCCTTTTTTGAAGCTCAGGATGAATGTGCAAATCCGGTTCGTCTAGTATCATCACTGTGTCTTGTACCGAGTCAAGGTCTACTTCTTTTCCCTTTTGCAATTTTCGAATAATTTGATTAATTTGTCTTTCGAGTAAGGGCATAAACAAAGCGATAACCTCTTTTTCTCCTGAACTAAGGTCATCTATATCAACCGGCTCTTTGACTCCTTGGACACTCATAAGGCATCCAACATTGTCTCTGTTGCTTTGATCAACATGTAAAAAATTTAGGTGAGGGAGGAGAATAGCAAACATTTCCCTCAGGGGCTTATATACATCGGGGGCATAGCCATCTGGATATTTCAAACTATTCCTGTCGATCTCGGATACTATTGCATTCTGGCGTCTAGTTTCTATCTGGGCAAGAATGTATTTAATAAACCCTGGAGTTTCGTCTGTAGAATCAGGTCTCCTGTTTTGATCTGGGATGCCAATTCCCTCAAAGCCAGGGATGGAGTCTTGTGTTAATATAGAAGAGTACTCTTTTTCCTGAGACCATAGCCACATACTTCTGATAATTCTACGTCGCCAAGTGCGATGTGGAGGCGCATAGAGTATCTTTCCTGTGCCTTTCACTCTGTCCCCTGAAATGTGTCTTAGCTCATATAGTAATGTAGATTTACCAACACCATTTCGTCCCGCGATAACCATTAACTTTGGTACGCTGTCGCACGAGGCTCTATTTACTATTTTTGCATTTACTATATTGAATGATTGTATAGGCATTTCACTTTCCTATTCAGATTATGACAACTAGCTAAGTATAGCATTTGTTCTATCTAATCCGAAAATCTCATCCATAACTGTGGACTAACCCCCAAGGAGTTCATGGCCATAAACGACAGACTCAAATAACCTATGGTACTAAGAACGAGGCAAGGTCACGATTTCTGCGTAATATGACGTTTTGAATGACCTGCATTGCACAAGTTGACTTTTGTTCAACCTAAGCGGGATTGCAATTCTGTCGAGTGACACGTTGATAAATGACCTGCTGTAGTTTAGAATCTAATTACGCAAATTAGAGGTAATAAAAACATTTGACGAGAAAAGTAAAGGACTATTTAGCGCGAGCATCCTTAGACAATCTAAAGCTCCCTGATCGCAAGATAATTCTTGAGTTTTCAGGTTTTTCTATAAAGCAATCTCCTAATTGCCTACGGGATGTCACCATAACAGAGAAAGACGGTACACAGGTTACCATTCCACATTATCAAGACGATGATGAATATAACCCAGGGTTTCCAAAATGTAAGTACTATCTTGAACTCAAAATTGGAGAAATCAATTTATTTGACTTTGACGAAGCTCAAAACAGGATCACTTGGGCACTCAACCGCCTCCGTTTGTTCAAACCAGGATTATTATGGGGGACACTCTATGGAATTTATGATCCCGAGGACCACCCAGCCGGATGTTATGAGTTTAAGAGAGCCCATGAGGAAGGCCCATATCCGGCCCATTATCGTGCTGGTTTTGACGGTTATTTTGTTATCGAAGAGAGTGAAGTGAATGCGCTTGTCAATTTTGTAAACGGTTTGGAGAATGTTAATACGGATTCATTTGAAGTGGCTCTAAGAAGATTCCATCTTTATTTTGACAGGGATTTGATTCAGGATCGTGCAATAGACTTGATGGTAGCTCTTGAATCAATGTTTTCTGATGATCCAGAGGCAATCGCATATAAAATTGCGCTTAGAGCAGCTCATTTGATAGAACTGGAACCTCAAAAACGTGGTTGCCTTTTTTATTTTCTAAAAAGGGCGTACAAGGAAAGAAACTCCGTTGTGCATGGGAGGAGTGAGTCGTCGTGGCTGGAAGAAAAGACTTATATTCCTACACAGACAAATCTTGACAGTCTTGAAGAAATCGTAAGAAAAAGTCTGCTTACCCTTTTAAGGAATGCTCAAAACGGGATAATCTTAAAGCCATCGAATTTGGACGGCCACTTGTTCTTTGATCAAAAGTCGCAGTGAACCTAAGTTGGGTTAGTTTCTTTGATATTTAGTGAAGATCTCCATTTTTCTGTTACTATGAGTGTAGTGGTTTGGAGGTAGATTACGCAATAGAGTGTGTTCAGGTCACATTGTCGCATTCTGTATAATCAGTGACCATCACTTTAACCGCTCTCAGCTACTTCAAAGTCATGTTATAATCCAATGGCCGTCACAAGGTAACAGCGTCCAAGTTATTTGTCTGTTAGAGGTGAATCAAATGAAAAGCTCTGCTGGTGATCCAGGGTTCCCAATCTGGCTTATTGGCGATTCGCCTCCTGCAAAATGGGCTGATAAGTTAGAATTTCCACTTGATGCGAAGCACCCTGCACGGCATAACATATGGACATCGGTCGCAGACTCAATACAGGACAGACTGTATCGGCAGGCCAGGTTGAGGTTGGACACGTCTCGACTATATATTCGCAATGCATCGGATCACCCGTTGACGATATCAATGATACAAGAACAAATAGACCTGTCGCAAAAGATGCTTCAAAAGACGATCAACAAGTATAAGCCTAACTTAATCCTGACTTTCGGGGTATCTGCATTTATGATGACTTTATTCGCATCCGGCGAATCTCCCCAAAAATTCTTCAAGACCACGAAGCTCTTGGGAGAGCAGTTCAGAAGCCGCATCACGGACTATGACGATCACAAAGTCAACGTCATACCTCTTCTGCACGCTTCGATAGCAAGAGGGAGATTCCTTGAGTCGCACAGAGATTTTGTTGGCACTGAAGGAATAATACGCCCAAATTACTTCGATTATGTCGGGGGAAAGCTTGCGGATCTTCTCCTCACAAAATTCTCAGCAGAACCGATTTGGATTGTGTAGCTTCACTGGTTAAGACTCTTTTAGCGTCCTAGCTACTCGGTCTGAGGGGGTTCAACCAGACTTGACTGGCTGATATCTTGCTGGCATTGTATTTCTAAGCGGATGGTATAACGGGCAGAAATTGACAGCCTTGATCTCCCCATAAGGTTAGTATCAATACTGATAAAAGTCCGAGGACTAATAGTGGGGGATAGTCGGATGAGCAAACCTTTGACACTTTCTTTTAATCAATGTTACAATGTAAGTAATCATATAGGCATATTAACTATGGTGCGAAAAGATGAGGAGGGCAAGGTGAATGGCATTTCAGAGTGAAATCAGACGTTCGCAGATAGATTCGCTGTTTGAAAAAGTGACAAGCAAGAACTACGGGAAATATTTGCTAAAGATCGCGATTGACAAAGCGCGCTCTTTTCAAAGCAAGACTATTTCCTTCGACTTTCCAGTGACAGCATTAGTTGGCCCGAATGGTGGAGGAAAGACCACAATTATAGGTGCTGCAGCATGTGCGTATAGGACGGTTAAGCCATCGCTGTTTTTTGCCAAGAGCGGTGTGTTTGATGCAAGCATGCAAAACTGGAAATTTGTATATGAGTTAATTGACAAGGGAATACGATCTACGGATACTCTCAGACGAACTGCAAAATTTGGAAACTATAAATGGTCGCGCGAAAGTCTGGAGAGACAAGTCCTCCATTTTGGTGTATCGCGAACAGTGCCGGCAAGCGAACGTCCACAACTCAAGCGGTGCATTTCGGCACGATTCAATGTAGATCACGATGCTATAAGCGAAATCCACCCAGACGTGGCCAAAGCTGTCGCCAGTATATTAGACAAGGATGTATCGCATTTCTCCATGCTGCGCATAGATAGGCTTGGTCGTATTACTTTGCTGGCTGGGCACACACAAGCGGGAGATGCTTATTCAGAATTCCATTTCGGAGCTGGCGAGTCTAGCGTTATCCGCATGGCCATAGAGTTGGAGACCGCACCGGAAAATTCCTTGGTATTAATTGAGGAGATTGAAAACGGACTCCATCCTGTCGCTACTATACGCATGGTGGAATACCTTATCGAACTAGCTGCTAGGTGCAAAATACAAGTCATATTTACTACGCATTCCAATGATGCTCTCAGGCCGTTGCCGGATAATGCTATTTGGGCGGCAGTGAACGGCAATTTGTATCAAGGAAAACTGGACATTGGTTCTCTGCGTGCCATAAGCGGCCAAGTAGATTCACTATTGGTCATTTTCGTCGAGGATATTTTTGCCAAAGCATGGGTCGAAGAGATTCTGAGATCCATTCCCTCTATAGCGATGGACGCTGTGAGTGTACATGTGATGGAAGGTGATGGTACGGCAGTAAGAGTAAATCGTGACCATAACATAGATCCTACGGTTAGGCAGCCATCTATTTGTCTAATAGATGGCGATTCGAAGCAGCAGGCAGACGAGACAGGGAATGTATATCGTCTTCCTGGAGAAAGTCCCGAATTGTATATCTATGACAAAGTATTACTGAAACTTGATGATATTTCTGGCGAATTAGCGGTGGCGCTGCTTCGTCCTTATGAGAAGGAAAAGGAAGTGGCGGACATAGTTGCCAGCGTACGCAATACAAATCGTGAGCCCCATTTATTGTTTTCACAGGTTGGTAGGCGGCTTGGGCTGGTTCCAGAGGCTCGCGTCAGAGAGGCATTCATTTCAATCTGGGCCCGCTCCTACCCTGAAGAGACAAATGCGATTACTCAACTTTTTATTGAGAAAGTCCCCTTGGAGACTCATCAGGTTAGAATTGCCTAGAATAAGCTATTATTGCGAGCCCGCAATTATTCTTTACTGAGGCGGTATTGCAATTGCCGAGTTTGAACCATACATGATTACACTATGGCTATATGAACCATATACACATGGGCCCTATCATTTCGACAATGGCCTGATTTGTTCAACTAGGCATGACGGTAAAAAATATAAATCTATGGCAATCTAAATATAGACTGGAAAGTTCTTGCTTTTATCCGGGGCGGTCTACCAGGTCTTCAAATTGTAAATTTAGTTTCATTTTCGGGTCGCCGGTCATCATTTGGTATCCACAGCTATCTCTATCGCCTCCATCCTCTGCAGCAGTGGTGGGTGGGAATAGTGCAGGAAGACGAAGAAGGGGTGGGGTGTCAGGTTGGAGAGGTTGTCGGCGGAGAGCTTCTTGAGCGCCGCGGTCATGGCCGATGGGTTGGGGATGGTGTGTGCAGCGAATCGGTCGGCATCGTATTCAAATTTCCGTGACAGCATGTTCATGAGTATGGAGAGCAGGAACTCGGCCGGGGTGTAAAGCAGGCCGAAGAAGATAAGCCCGGTATAGATAGAGGGCTGCTGCACGTAAAAAGCCTGGTAAAGCATCGGGTTGTTGATGAAGAGCGACAGCAGAAAGAAGAGCAGGCCGAAGTGCAGAATGCTGATGACCATGCCCCAGATGATGTGTTTTTTCTTATAGTGCCCTATCTCGTGGGCCAGAACCGCTACCAGCTCCGGGATAGTGTGCTGCGCGATGAGGGTATCGAAGAGGGCGATGCGCTTGTTGCGGCCGAAACCGGTGAAGAAGGCGTTGGACTTGCTGGAGCGCCGTGACCCGTCGATGACGAAAAGGTTCTGCACGGGGAACTTGACCGAGCCGGCATAGCCGAGGATGGCCGTCCTGAGTTCGCCCTCCTGCAGCGGTGTGAATTTGTTGAATAGGGGCATTATCCAGTTGGGGGCGATGAACTCGATGACCAGCACGTAGCCGGTGACGGCGGCCCAGCAAAAGAGCCAGGCGTTGGCTCCGGCCAGCTCAAAGAGGGCGAGTATGCAGGCCAGTATCGGACCACCCAGCACGGCGGCCAGCAGCAGGCCCTTCATGAGGTCGGCTACAAAGGTGGCCGGCGTGGTCCTGTTGAAGCCGTAGCGCTGCTCGATGACGAAGGTGTTGTAGATGCTGTAGGGCAGCATGACGATGCCGTAGGCCAGCACCAGTATGCCGGTATAGAACAGCCCGTTGATGATGCTGCCCAATCCCCAGCTCCTGACGAGCTGGTCCAGCCAGTTAAAGCCGCCCAGGAACCAGAAGGCCAGCAGCAGGGCCAGGGCGAAGGAGCTGACCAGCAGGTTGAACTGCGTGCTTTCACGGAGGTATTGCTGCGATTTGCGATAGGCGTCGGGGCTGAAAACATCCTTCAACGCTGCGGGCGGCTCAAGTTTCAGGGCGCGCAGGTTGAGGATATTCGAGACGAGGTCGAGCAGGAACTGGAGAAGGATAGCGGCCAGGATTATAACGGCGAAAATATTCATGGGATTAATATTAATGGAAAAACCGCGATTAATAAACTATATAATGCGGGCGCACCTGAAGGTACGCCCCTACAGATTGCCGCGGCGGCTACGGCGGCCTCGCAATGACGGGGTATAAGGGCGAGGATGGGATTGACAGGTATCTTGATAATCCTCTAAATTACCAGCGTGATAAAGCCTATCGTGCTGGCCTCAGCTTCGCCGCGCCGCAGGGAGCTCCTGGAGAAAACCGGACTCAAATTCATTGTGGATGCGGCTGAAATAAACGAGGACCATGACCGCAGGATAAAGCCGGCGGAACTTGCTAAAACTATATCGCTGGAGAAGGCGAAAGCTGTTGCAGCCCGCCACCCACGCTCTATCATCATAGCTGCCGACACTTTCGGCGTCATGGATGGCAGGCTGCTGGGCAAGCCGCGCGATGAAGAGGAGGCACGTGATATGCTGCTGAGGATGAGCGGCAGGCGCCACAGCGTGATCACGGGTTTCTCCATTTTAGATACGGAAAATGGCGAATCCATATCGGAAGCGGTGGAGACCAGGGTGTATTTCAGAAAGTTGGACAAGGAGGAGATAGAGGCATACGTAAAGACCGGGGAGCCTCTGGACAAGGCGGGCGCTTATGCCATACAGGGACTGGGAGCGCTGCTGGTGGAGAAGATCGGGGGGGATTACTACAACGTCATCGGCCTACCGCTCAGTTCACTGGCGCGGGGGCTCAAGAGATTCGGCGTCAATCTGCCCGGCGACCTCAACGCAGCATTGCCGCGGATTCCCCGGCCAGCCAGCCCGTTGAAAAAGCCGCCTGTAAATTGAACCCGCCTGTATCTGCGTCGATATCCAGCATTTCACCGCAGAAATATAATCCGTTTACCAACTTTGACTGCAGGGTGCGCGGATCGACCTCGGCGAGCGACACTCCGCCCGCCGTTACCATGGCCTCGGCTATGGGACGCGTGCGTTCGATATCGAACCTCAAATCCTTCAGTGAGAGGCTCAAAGATTCGCGCTGGCGCGCGCTGACCCGGCCGGCCTTTATTTCAGGATGAACCCCGGCGTTGCCGAGAACCGTGGCTGCTATGCGCCCCGGTACCAGCTCTTCCAGTATAGTTTGCACGAACCTTGCGCCGTGCCTGTCGAAAGCCGACTGGAGCCCCTCCGCTAATTGCTTTTGCCCCTTTGCGGGCAGGAGGTCGATGGAAAGGCTGGCCGGCCCCGTATCCAGCGCATCCGCCACGGCCAGGCTCATGAGCAATACGGCGGGGCCGCTTACCCCATATTGGGTGAAGATGAGGCCGCCTTTGCGGCTCTCGATAAGCGGAGGCTTTGGCCTGCGTCCCCCGATACCGCGCCCGCAGTCGTGCTGAGGTATGCTGGAGATATCTATTTCCTGTGCCGAACAGGCAAAGGAGGTCAACCTTATATCCTGCAGGCTGATGCCCTGCAGCGCCCCGGCCTGCTCCCTTTCTTTCACGACCAGCGGTACCAGGGCGGGCCGCAGCTTCACGATGGTGTGCCCGAGCGCGGCCGCCATGCGGCAGCCGTCCCCGGTCGATCCCGTCTGCGGGTAGGACGACCCGCCGGTTGCCAGCACGACCGCATCCGCCGGGTAGACATTGCCGGCTGTTTTTACCGCGCTGATACAGCCTTTGATTGTCTCAATTTGGTCAACACGTGTACCCGTCACAAGCTTGGCCCCGTTTTCTTGCAGGTATTGCTGAAGGACGCGCACCACATCGTCAGCCTTGCCGGAAGCGGGGAAAACGCGGCCCCCGGGCTCAACAAATGTACTGACCCCGTACCTGCTCAATAATTCAAGCAATTCCTCGCGGAAAAAACGCTGAAAAGCGGGGTAAAGGAATTTGCCGTTGACGCCGTACATGGAGATGAAGCCGTCGAGGCTCAACGTATTGGTGAGGTTGCAGCGTGTATTGCCGCTGATCAGCACTTTCTTGCCGGGGCGCTCCATTTTCTCCAGCAGGGTCACCGAGGCGCCCTTCTGCGCCGCGCGCCCGGCGGCCAGCATGCCGGCGGCGCCTCCCCCGGCCACAACAACCTTTTTGCTGCTCATCCTATGTAGAACTTCCAGGCGCAGAACCAGCCTTCAGGGTGGTTATCGGGCGGGCAGGCCAGGCAATCGGTTTTGATGCGAGGGTCGACGGCGCGGGCAAAGCTGGAATACTCGACCACACCCGCCGATTTACAGGGATAGTCCTCCAGTCCTTTGCGCCTGCGGGCATCCTGCACACGGCAGTTAACCATCCTGAATATCAGGCTATGGCTCTCCCTCTCTATCGACTGAACGTTTATGCGCGAGTAGAGCCGGCAGCCCAGCGCGGCTTCCAGCGCGTCCAAACCGCCTCCTTCCGCCAGTCCCAGTATCTCCTTTATGCGGTGGGCTTCAAATGGCGAGAACTTGCTCCAGCAGGTATCGTTGCAGCGCTTGGCGGTGAACATCTCCCGCCGTTTCTCCACGGCCTGGAACCACAGCCCGTCGCCGGCCAGCCAGTTAGCGGCTACGGCATCCAAAAGGCCGAGGAGCTTGTCCCGCGGCAGCGCCGCCAGGGAGCGCGGCAGACCTTTTTCCTGCTCGAAACCCAGCGTTTCTGCGAGACGTTTCATCATAAGAGGATAATACCGGGCGAAGACCTCTGACTCAGCCTGCAGCGCCTCCTCGAGTCCAAGCTGGTAGTTAACCTCGTTGAACCATATGCCGTAATGCAGTACGCTGCGCCGCAGGAAATCCACCGCCAGCCCGGCCAATCCGTTATTATCTATCTTTTCCAGGCCATCGCTGTCAGCCATGTGGGCACTCCTTTCCGGGCGAAGCCGGATTCCTGACTTTAAATGAAATCCGTATTATAATAACACCATTGCCGGCAAGGCAGGAACACCGGGTTAACATATGAAAAAACAGGGCGTGCTGACACGCGAAGATATACTTGAGATGTTGAAACTGCGGCCCCCGCTGATAGCAGCGGCGGTCAACCTGGAGGAGCAGTTGCAGCCCAACGGCATCGACCTGACGGTCAGGGAAATCAGCTCTTTTTCATCGCGCGGCAATTTGACTGAGAGCAACGAGAGCCGCGAGTTGTCCCGTACCTCACCCATAATATTCGACGCCCACGGCGGAGCCGACCTCATGCCGGGGGCTTATTTAGTCACCTTTAATGAGGTAGTTTCCCTGCCGGCCGATGTCATGGCGCTGGGCAGGCCGCGCTCAAGCCTCAACCGCTGCGGCGTCAGCATGCACAGCGCCGTTTGGGATGCAGGGTATTCCGGCCGGTCGCAATCCATGCTGGTAGTTTATAATCCCCACGGCTTCAGGCTGCACAGGAATGCCAGGGTAATGCAACTGGTGTTTTTCCATACCACGCGGCAAGTCAGAGAAGGTTACAGCGGAAAATACCAGAACGAAAATATCAAGGCTGTTATTAAGGAGAACCCATCGAAATGAAGATTACCAGAATCGCGGTTTATATGCTGGCGGCGGTTGCCCTGGTTTTGCCGCTGGCCGGCTGTATCAATGCACCGGGCATCGAAAGTGCGGTCATATGCAAGGCCGTGTCCAAGACCGGTGAACCGATGCAGGTCACGGATAACCTTACACCGGATATCGGCACGATTTATTGCTCTGTGAAGCTCACTTCACCCTCGGCAAATTCGAAGTTGAAGGCCGAGTGGTACGTAGTCAAGAGCGAAGAGGCCGGATTGAACGATTACCTGATCGGCACAGAGACAGTGGCGGCAGCCGCGCACTACGCGGTCTTTGCCTTTGCACGTTCGGATAAGCTGCTGCCGCGCGGTGATTACCAGGTGAAACTCTATTATGACGACAAATTTGTGCAATCGGCGCCTTTTTATGTACAGGGGCAAGCTGCGGCATCCTCCACAACCCTGAGCGACGCGACCACATGTGCCGGTTTGGACCAACTGACCGGCAAACCGCTCAGCATCACAGCCATATTCCCAGGTGATGCGTCAAGCATCTGCTGTTCGGTGAAAGTCAGCGGAGCGCAGTTCAACGACCAGGTTAAGGCGCGCTGGACCTATATAAGCGGGGAACTGGCGGGCTTTCAGGGGAAGACTATTGCCGAACAAAGCGCCAAAGTTGAAGGCAGGGAATATGTAAGTTACTCCTTCGGGCCCAAGGCAGGGCAGTCTTTCCCCAGGGGCGATTATAGCGTCGGTTTATACGTTGATGACAGGGAACTGGTAAACCTGCCTTTCAGTGTTGTTGCGCCGGCGGATATCAAGGGCCCTTACGTGGGCGAGACGGCAATATTCACGTATAAGGACGCAGAAAAGAAGGATGTCAACGCGACGGCATACTTTCCTACCGATAATACAAGCGAGATAAATTTCTCCGCCAGGATATATAACGCGCCTGCCGGTACCGAAATGAATATACAGTGGATCATCGTCAAGAGCGACGAGGCGGCCGTGGATAATTACTTAGTTAAAGAGGACAAGAATAAAATCGAGGGCACGTTGGAAGTGGCTGCCAAACTGATCGCCGGAAAGGACAAGTTCGTCAGGGGCGATTACGTAGTTAAGCTGATGCTGGACGGTCAGGAAAAAGCCGCCGTCCCTTTCAAGGTGCAGTAGGTTACCGGCGTTTCAGGGATTGAAACTATTGCCCGGGCAGACTCCTGATTTCCCATAACTTCTGGATGCCGGGATCGATTTTGCCCGACCATTCGGCGTACACCGGGTCTGTGGTTGCACGAAATGCTTTGACCTGGCCGGGAGTCAGTTCGGTTACAGTCATGCCCTTATCACGCAACAGGCTCAACTGTGTCTGTGCCGCATCGCGTGATAGCTTTATCTGTTCCTTTGAAGCGTCGCTTGCTGCCTGCCTGATGATTGCCTGGGCATTGCCGGGTAAGCCGTCCCAGTCCTTCTTGTTTATTCCCAGGATTATGGCATCGTACGAGTAATTCCAGATCGTGATATGATTCTGGACCTCGTAGAGCCTGGCGGACACAATAATATCGATGGGGTTCTCCTCGCCGTCGATTTGCCCCTGCTTGAGTGCGCCGTAAACCTCGCCGAAGTTCATTGTTACCGGTATAGCGCCCATCGCTTTATAAATCGAGTTATAAAGCTCGACACCGGGGATACGGATTTTCAAACCGCGCAGGTCATCGGGCGTACTGATGGCGAGTTTGCTGTTGGTCAACTGGCGGAAACCATTCTCGCCGTAGGCGAGGCCGACTATACCCAGGGCTTCTGTCGCTTTTAACAGTTGAGTACCGGCGGACCCGGACAGGGCCGCATCAACCTGTGAATAGTCCGTGAACAGCCATGGCATCGAGATAGCCGCAAACGACTGGTCGAGGTTCGTATAAATCAGATTGGAGTGATAGGTAAAATCGATGCTGCCATCTTGCAGCATGGTCAGTTCTTTTACCTGGTCTCCGCCCGCCAACTCGCCGTTGGGATAAACGGTTATTTGTATCTGACCGCCGCTACGTTGTTTGACCAGGTCAGCGAACAAACGCGCTCCCTTGGTCCACGACGAATCTTCGTTGGTAACAACGCTCATTTTCCAGTTGCGGGCCGGGATATCCGATACCGGCGCCGGCGAGCATCCGCACAGGGCGAGCGCTAAGCCCGCCAGCAAAATGCCTAAATAAGCCTTCAAATTAAACAAGTTCCCGTTCTCCTTTTGCCTCTTTCAGTCTAAATACATCGCGGTAAATAGATAGGGGGGCACATTTTTTAGTAGTATACCCTAATCTTACTTTATTGTTTATGAAGCGCCCTCTGCTCAAGCTTCCCCGTATACAGTTCCCATGCGGTTTTTTCCTCCCCTGAAGCCTTCCAGAAAACGAAGTTGCAGACCTTTGCTCCGGCCGGGATGGTGCAGGTGAATTTCACCTGCCAGTCCTTGCTGATCCAGCCCATATCGAAGAGAGCATCCACCATGCCCTGGACCATGTAGCGCTGCACCCGGCAGTCGAAGGCGCTGTAATGGTCCTGGTGCGGGCACCAGGTTATATCGAAGCTGATCCGATCATCGCCTTCTATGCGCGGCTCTTCCAGCGAAGCATAAAAAATGGTGTTCACTACCGTGGCGAAGAAGCTCACGATCTCCGCTTCCGGGATCCCTTCAGGTTTGCCTAATCCGTCATAGGTTTGCTTAACCATGTCGTAGCCGATTCTGCGCAGCGAGTTACTGACCACCTGCTGTCCTTTTTCACCGAATTCCTGCTCGCAGTCCTTGAGTATCCTGATGACTGCCATGGCCTGCATGGTGCCCCACTGGAAGAGTACCGCCGGGTCGAAATCGGTCTTGCCCAGCACATCCTCCCTCAGGCGTTTCAACCCCCTTGCGTAGGGCTGGTTGAACCGGAATTTACTCCAGTTAGTCTCCTTGCGGCTGTCCCAGTGCGGCATGGCGGCCTCCTAATGTAACAGATTCGGCATATATTACTACAGCCGCCGTCTTTTTGACACCCGTCTCACGGCGAAGTAAACTCATGAATTATGGCTAAACGTAAGAAACTCAAACCGTCATGGTTGGACAACTTGAAGATCAGTATCAAGAAGGCGCTGGGCATGAAGATAATACTCTGCGATTCCTGTAAATACGACTGGCGCCAGGCCTGCTATCAGCCGGCCCGCCCCAATGCCGTCTGGTGCCCCGACTATTCGAAAAGGGGTAGCTAAGCGGTCCCGGTTCTCAAGCCCTGAGATAATCCTAATTCTGTGACATTGCCGGCGGCTGGCTGACCCTCAGGGCTATCCTGACCATCTCGTGCCCTTCCACGACCATGTGGATGGAATAGGCCCCGTACCTGGGGAATTCCACATTGTCGAATCGCAATGCCAGCCGGCCTGTGCTTTCGGCGCCGGAGGGAGGCCTGGGAATATTGAATTTTCCTATCAGCGCAGGCATTATCTCCTTGCCGTCCTCATCGATCAGGTGCACCTCGAAGTTTTTCTCGCCTGCCTCCACTACCGTTGCCCTTATCTGCACGACCAGGAAAAATGTGGGGTGCCTGGTGGGCACCCGGGCGGACATGATGGTATCGAAGCCGATGCCCAGCGCGTTTATCTTGTTGGTCGCCTCTGCGTAATCGCAAATGAAAGCGAAATCCACCAGCATAGCTATTCATTTTACCACGTATTCCTTCGACGGACAGCGGGCCGGTAAAAAGCGACGGGGAGTGGCCTGCTCGTTGACTGTAAGACTGGCGGATGATATGATAAACCGTGTCCCGGGCTGGTCCGGGGAATATATGGATAGCGATCGTACTTTATACTTTATCCTGATCTTTGTCTGCCTGCTGTTGGCAGCATTCTTCTCCAGCGCCGAGGTATCCATCATTTCGCTGAGCAGGATACGCGTTAAGCACCTGCTTTCCAGCGATGTCAAGTTTGCCGATATGCTGGACAGCTTCCAGAAGCAGCCGGGCATCTTTCTCTCAGCCATCCTGCTGGGCAACACCCTGGTAAATATAGCGGCCGCCTCGTTGGGTACGCTTATTGCCGTGAGCCTGTTAGGAACAACCATGGGTGCCGTGGTCGCAACGATATGCGTGACACTCCTGGTACTGGTTTTGGGTGAGGTGATTCCCAAGACGGTAGCCGCGCATAATGCCGAGAAAATGGCGCTGGCATATACCATACCGGTGCAGCTATTGATCTGGATACTCTATCCAATTGTCTGGGTGCTGAATAAAATCGGCGCCGGCTTCACCCGAATGGTAACCGATGCAGGTGAGGCCAGGCTGACTGTTGATGAAGCCGAGATACGCACCGCCATAGATGTGGGCGAGGCCGAGGGAGTGTGGAAGGAAACTGAGGCCGACATGATACATAAAGCCTTTGAATTTCCCGACCGCCCGGTCAGCGACGTGATGCAGCCTCGTACTGAGATATCCTTCATCGAGGAGGGGACACTGCTTGAGGAATTCCTCAAGATTTACAGCGAGCACCCGCATTCGAGGTTCCCCGTTTATCACGATACCATGGACAACGTCACGGGCATGCTGACGGTCAAGGATGTCCTGATGGCCATGGCTAAAAACGAGATACATGAACAAGACCCGGTGGACCGGCTGGTCCGCCAGGCTTATTTTGTGCCGGAAACGAAGAGGTTGGGGGAGGTGCTGGCCGAGATGCGAGACAGTAATTTTCACATGGCCATCGTCATAGATGAATTCGGCGGCGTGGCCGGTATTGCTAATCTTGAGCACCTGGCGTCGGAGATCCTGGGCAGTATCGGCGATGAGATGTCGACAAACGAAAAGGAGATAACTCCTATCGACGCCAATACATTTGAGATTGACGGCGGCCTGCGCGTTGAGGAAGCCAACGACGAATTGGAGCTTGACCTGCCGTCCGGCGATTACGACACTGTAGCCGGGTTTATCCTCAGCCACCTGGGACGCATCCCCAAACAGGGCGAGCATTTCCGCTACCGCGATATAAAGATAGCCATAACCGAGATAGTCAACCGTAAGATAGAGCGCATCACCATAACCAGGGAAAAGCATGCACCGCCTTCGGCTTAAATTCGGCCGCGGCGAGCAGCTTAAGTTCCTTTCCCACCTGGATTTGATGAGGCTGTGGGAGCGTTCTCTGCGCCGTGCCGGCATTGAATTGTCTTACTCCGAGGGGTTCAGCCCGCATCCCAGGATATCATTGGCCGCACCCTTAGCCGTGGGCGTGACCAGCGTTGCCGAATTGATGGATATTTTCCTGGAGGGACGTATCACAGCCGGCCTGTTCGTAGAGAAGGTCGGCGCGCAGTTGCCCGGAGGCCTTGACATAATCGAGATTTTGCCGGTGGGCATCGATGCGCCCTCCCTGCAATCCCGCCTGCGCTTTGCTGAGTATGCCGTAGCGGTGAAGACAACCGGTAGCGCCGGGCAAGCGGAGACGGAAATATCAGCGCTGCTGGCCAAAGAGACTTTGCCCTGGCACCACGCCAGGGATACGGGGGAAAGGTTTTACGACCTGCGGCCTTTGATCGACGGGCTGTGGCTGGAAGGGAAAAGAGATGAAGGGTTGGGCATCGGCATGAGGTTGCGCTGCGATGCCTCGGGTTCCGGCCGGCCGGAACAGGTGGCCAGGGCGCTGGGATTTAGCGAGATGCCGCAATCGATTCAACGAACCAGGCTGGTCTTCGCCTGATGGTTAGCAATATAATGGACAACCGGTAAGATAAGGAGCACACAGATTAAACTGTACCTGATAAGGCATGGCGAAACGACCTGGAATCAGCAGCGTATCATCCAGGGCAGTGGCAGTGATACGGACCTGAGCGATAACGGGAAGATGCAGGCGGAAAAGCTGGCCCTGGCCATGAAAGATGTGCCGCTGACGGCCGTGTACTCCAGTCCCCTCAGGCGTGCCATGGATACCGCCGGCGCGGTGGCAAAATACCATGGTCTGGCTGTCATCCCTGATGCTGATCTCAGGGAGATACACGTGGGGGAGATGGAGGGGATGTCGCTGGATACCTTCGGCCAGAATTTCGCCCAGTTCATGGTCGAATGGCAGACCAAGGGCGATGCCGTTGATTTCAAAGGCGGCGAGAACCTCGGGCAATTCAGGGACCGGGTGTGGGCCTCCATCAGGAAGATTGTAAATGCCAACCTGGACGGCACGGTAGCCGTGGTTTCGCACTATTTCGTGACCGCTACAGTCGTTTGCACGGCGCTGGGTTTGCCTGTTACGCACCTGGTGCGCGTGCGCATACAGCCCAGCAGCCAGACAGTGCTCGAGTTTGTCGAAGGCTGCGACGCCCGGCTTCTGCTGCTGAGCGATATCTGCCACCTGAGGGAGAAGTGATTTGCCCTTCACTACAGGTGCGCTCGAAAGCCGGGTTGGCCGCTTCGTAAAGGAATATGGCCTGTTGGAAGGCGGGGAAACGGTGCTGGTGGCGGTATCGGGCGGCCCTGACTCGGTCTGCCTGCTCAAGGTGTTGAATAACCTCAAAGACATTCTCAGGATACAGCTTCATGCCGCCCATCTTGACCATTGCCTGCGGGGTGACCAATCGCAAGCTGAGCGGAGCTAACAGCGAAATTGGGTATCCCCTGCAGCATTGAGAAGCGTGATGTTGAGGAGTTGCGCAAACTGAGTAAGACATCCCTGGAAGAGGCGGCGCGCGAGGTCAGGTACCGGTTTCTTGATGAAGTGGCCAGACAGGTCGGGGCCACGCGGGTAGCGGTGGGGCATACGCGCGATGACCAGGTAGAGACTATCCTGATGCATTACCTGCGCGGGGCCGGTGTACAGGGAATGAGGGGGCTGCGCGCCGCCGCCCCGATGCCGTACGGCAGCAAGGAAGAAGGCGTCTGGGTGGTGCGTCCGCTGCTTAAAGCTTCCCGGCAGGAGACGGGCGCGTATTGCCGGGCGCACGGTTTAAAGCCGTGCACGGACCTTTCAAATAGTGATACCAAATTCCTGCGCAACCGAATCCGTCTGGAGCTTATCCCGCTGTTACGGCAATACAACCCGGAAATAGATGATGCGCTGGTCAGGCTGGCGGACATAGCCGGGGAAGACGCCGATTTTATCGATGAGCAGGCGTCTGCCGTCTGCAG
>JAPLHK010000096.1:9416-47444 GCA_026389715.1 Chloroflexota bacterium | reverse complement strand
CGTCGCTACCCGGGAAGGTTGTCTGACCTGCCTCGACTCGGGCAAATTGCGCGGATTGCCGCTGGCCCTGCAGAGGCGGGTCTTCCGCATAGTGCTGGAGCAATCTTACGGCAGCCTCAGGGATATCGAGGCAACGCATATAGAAGCGCTGGTCAGGTTACTGTTCGGCAATACGGGCAAATGCTTGCACCTGCCCGGCGGCATCATGGCCACCAACGAACGCAACCGCATAGTAGTGGAAGGTCCCGGCGCCGGCGCCTGTCCCTGGCCGGTATTGGAGCAGGCTTACACGCTGAATATCCCGGGGGAAACCAGGCTGCCCGGATGGCGCGTGACGGCCGATATGATGGGCGAGAACTTTTTCCGCGAGGATGATATCTTCAGTGCCAGCTTTGATATGAGCAAGACAGGCCGTAAGCTGACTGTGAGGGGGCGATATCCCGGGGACCGCTTCCATCCGCTGGGCATGACGCACAGCCGCAAACTGCAGGACTTCATGGTTGACTCGGCCATACCGCGCTCGTGGCGTCACAGCGTTCCCATTGTCTGTTCAGGTGAACAGATAATCTGGGTAGTCGGCTGGCGCATCGATGACAGGGTAAAGGTAAGCAACGGCACAGAAGGTGTGCTGCGCCTGGAGTTTCATCGTGCGGAATGATTTTAAATGAACAGGAAAAGAGTGCAGAAGGCCGATACCCGTACGGCTAAATCCAGGAAGCCGGATATAAACCCGGAGCTTGACCTGCATGCCATGACGGTGGATGAAGCCATACCACTGGTACAGGAATACCTGAATGATGCCTTCATGGCCGGACTGAAGGAGGTGCGCGTCGTGCATGGAAAAGGAACGGGTATTCTGAGGCAGGCAGTTATGCGGGAACTCAGCAAGCATCCGCTGGTGAAATCGTTCCGCAGCGGCGGCCGCTTCGAAGGAAGCACCGGCGCCACCGTGGTGGAATTTTAGCTGTTGACATCCGGGTTGTTTTTGCGAGGAACGGCGGCAGTTAGCTTGACAGGGCAACCAACGCCTAACATAGTATATAAATGACGGGGTAGTGGAATATAGTATAAGGCAGGCAGAAAATAAATGATGCCAGAAAACGAAGGTCCGGAACTGTACAAGCAATTCGAGGTGCTGGTGTGTACCGGCGCACTATCGTTCAGAGGTACTTTGAGGTGCGATTTCAGCCAGCGACTGATAGATGCCCTTAACGAGGGCGTACGTACTGATACATGGGTAAAAGTGGTCAAATTTTTGCCTATCTTGGATGTCACAATGACGGGGACCGGGGTTGGCGAAAAAAAATTCCCCAGTATCTATATAGCTAAAAGTAATATCGTGTTTGTAGCCCAGATTTCCGGCGACAACACGGAGAAGCCGCTCAGGGCTTATCCGTTCCGGGAAAAACTACCCGTGGTTGTGATGGCTTACGCGGCCCGGGTTTCAGACGTGCAATATGCGCTGGATGGCCGGATTTACGTAGAAACCTGGGGGAAGGTTATCGATACGGTTGAGTCTGAAGCTCGTTTTGTGCCGTTAACACAGGTTGAGATTAATCCGCCGCTGCCGGGCGCGGGTTCCAGGTTCGATTTTGTCGCCCTCAATAAGGATCATATCATAAGCATCTGTGAATCACCGGGGCGGTAGCTTTCAGCCTGATTTCTTGAGCGTATTATGGCCGAAGACGAAATTCAGCTGAAAAAACTGCTAAAAGAGCTTTTCCGGAGCCAGCTTTTTGCCGCGCTGGCTACTCAGCAGCTTGCGCGTCCCTATGCTAACCTTGTAGCCTTTGCCGCGACCGACGACTTGAAAAGCATAGTTTTTGCCACCAGGCGCCAGACCAATAAATACGCCAACCTGCTGTCCAATAACTCGGTCTCGGTGCTTATCGATAACCGTACCAACCGCGACTCCGATTTACGCACCGCTGTGGCCGTCACAGTTACCGGAACGGCGGAAGAGGTCAAAAAGGATCAGAAAGAGGGCCTGCTTCAGCTTTACCTGGTCAAGCACCATAACCTGGAGAAATTCGTCCATTCCCCGGATTCAGCACTATTCAGGATCAGGGTCAAAAGGTACTATATCGTGCGCAATTTCCAGGAAGTCGTAGAGCTGAAAATCGAAGCTTAATATCGACAGTAATCCGCCCGGACATCTGCAGGGGCAAAGCATAGCCCCGTTCCTGCCTCAGGTGAGAGCAGATATTATATCAGGCACTGCGGTCCTGTTCCTCAAAAGAAAAGCCCTTTTCGCCGAAAAGCCTTATGCAGATACCTGCGATTTCAGCATCGTACAGCGTGCCGCTGTTAGCTTTTATCTCATTTAAGGCAGCTTCTATGCCAAGGCTGGGGCGGTAAGGCCTGTGCGAGACCATGGCTTCAACGACATCGGCAATCATAAGTATTTTTGCTTCAATCCTGATTTCATTGCCCTTGTGCCCGGCCGGGTATCCGGAACCGTCAATCCTCTCGTGGTGCTGAAGCGCTATCTCGGCTACCGGCCAGGGGAACTCGACGGATTTGAGAATATCGTAGCTGCCCTGAGCATGCGCCTGGATAATCTGTCGCTCGACGCTGCTGAGCTGGCCGGGTTTGCTGAGTATCTCCATTGGCACGTAAACTTTACCGATATCGTGGATTTTGGCGGCGATTTCAATGCCCTGCAACTGGTCTGCAGATAGCCCCATTTCCACGGCGATAGCGCAGGCAAGAGCCGCAACACGCGCCTGATGGCCGAAAGTATACGGGTCGCGCATCTCGATGATCTTGGACATGGCTGTGATCACGTTATGAAGCGTCCTCTGCAGATGTTCCAGGCTTTGCCCGGCTTTCTCCTCGCCCGGTAGGTCCACGGGTTCAACTTTTTCCGGTTCTTGCTGCCCGTTTTCTTCTACCGCGGCCTTTCTGTATCCCGCCAGGTCAATCAGGGTGGCAGATTGCTGCCCGCCGCTACCGGGCAGGGGGCTTACATAAACGACGACGTCCCTGGCGTTTCCATCGCGGCCAATAAACTTAAATTCATATGTATCGGGCGCCGACCCCGGATCGATGCGGCGCAGCAGGTAATAGCGTTTCAGCCTTGGCTGGTCTTCTATAGCGACGAATTCTATCCAGCTTTTCCTGCCTTCAATTTCCTCCCTGGTATAGCCGGACAGCAGCTCGAAAGCGGCATTCACCGCCGCTATAGTGGTATCCTCGTTAACCAGTATGATGGCGGTCGGGCTGTTCTCGATTGTACCGGCCTGCAGGGGGCGCTCTTCTGCCGGCGGAGCCGCAACGGGAGCCTCCCGCAAGCTGAGCACAATGCTGGCAGGCGCGCCCGTTTCGCCACTGATCCACGAGACATTCATACTTGCAGGTAATGCTGTCCCATCCTTTTTTTGCAGGCTGCAGGCAATTTCGCCCGTGATGCCCTGCCTGACGATATCCGTGACCTGTGGCTGAAGCTTTCCGCTTTCCCCTGCTATCACAAGGCAGCCTGCGTCCCTGCCCAGCAGGTCAGCCTTCTCATAACCCAGTAGCAACAGCAATTTTTGCGATACATGAGTCAGCCGGCAGTCAAGGTCGGCTATGGCCACCGGGTCGAGCGACAGGTCCACCACAGAGCGGTAAAGCCTTTCCTCCTCCTTCAAACCATCCTCTATCCTTTTTTGCTCGGTGATGTCCTGGAAATGGACGATAAAATAGGACGGCCCGGCCTCGGAATCACCGATAAGCGATATGCTCATGGCAGTCCAGATAGTACTCCCATCCTTTGTTTGCAGCTGCCTTTGCACAGGCAATTCGGGCTTATCCAGCGAGAGGAAGAGTGCCATGATATCACCGGTAGTCTCGCGGTCGCCCGGCGGCAGGACTTCGTCGAAGCGGCTCTCGAGTATCTCCCTGTCCTCGTAGCCAACCAGGTCGCAGAAAGACTTATTTACCTTGAGAAAGATGCCGTCGGTGCCGATGATAGCGAGGCCCGTGGAGAGGTCCTCAAAAGCCAGCTGGAAGCGCCTTTCAGCCTCCCGCCAGGCCTTCTCCACTGAATGGTGGCCGCTGATATCCAGCCAGTGCCCCAAAGTAAGCCAGGTGCCCCCGTATTTGAAGTAGGTGATCTTCTCGGAGATCCATTTTTTCTTGCCTTCACGGGTGGTTATTTTAAATTCGTGGTTGGTGTCTTCATCCTCTTCAAAGAGGGATGCAATGTTCTGCTTGGACATCTGCCGGTAGCGCGGGTTGATCAGACGCTGGTAGTCCTTGCCGGAGAGTTCGTCCTGGCTGTAGCCCGTGATATGGCGGAACTCAATATTGGTATAAATGAACTTGCCATCGCGCGTAATGTATATTCCCGCGGGCGAGTTCCTGAAAAGGGCGGTGCAGAGATCTGCTGCCGCCTCAGGCAATATCCTCAGGACATCCGTCCTGTCCGAGATAACATCCATATAATCGCTCCGTATCACCTGCGCCCACCTCGTTAATGCGTAATATCAAGTAAGAATTGCCGGCGCCGGCCGGTTGTTACCTGAGTATTTTACATTGATTGGTGCAAACAGTAAAAACCGATCGCCATGGCACAACTTGGGAAGTGATATAATTGGTATGCAAAATCAGCGGCAGTGATGATAAAATTTCCGCGGGAGAGAGATATGAGATCAGTATATTTGTTTGTGGCCTTAGCCTCTTTTTTAATAGCGTGTTGGCTGCCGGGCTGCGCACCGGTTTCTCCGCCATTGCCGGCCGAGATACCCGTAGGATGCGTGATGGCGGTTTCCAGTGCGCCGGCGCAGGGGCCGAACCTGATCAAGGCGGCTCAGCTCGCCGTTAATGAGATAAACGAAAAAGGCGGTATAAACGGCAAGACATTGTTGCTGGTTACACAGGACGAAGGTCCAACGGCAGCGACGGCTTTATACGCGGTACACAAACTTATCGATGAGCAGAAAGTACAGGTTATAATTGGCTGCACTACCAGTGAAGCGGTGATGAACGCCGGGCCCTATATAAAGAGCAAGGGGGTGCTGCTGGTTTCCCCATCTGCGACTTCCGGCTCATTATCCGGTCAGGAGTGGTCCGGATGGACATACCGTGTATGCCCCAGCGATTCGCTGCAGGGAGGCGTGGCAGCGCAATTGATAAAAGACAAGGGATATAAAAAAGTGGCCACCCTCGTACAGGATACGGTTTACGGCAGGGGGATAGAAGAAACCGCCAGGGAATACCTTAAGGGGACAACCGATATCGTAATCTCTTTGAGGTACGATCCCGCCAAACTGAGTTATCTATCGGAACTCAACTCTATCAAAGATCAGCAGCCTGAATGCATCCTGCATGCCGGGCTTTACAGCGACGGGGCGGTTATCTATGAGCAGGCACTTAAGTCAGGGATGGATAATATACCCTGGATAGCGGTTGACGGATCCTACGGTATGCCGCTGGATAAATACCTCGATGCGGCCAAATTCATGGAGAAGGCGGTTACCGGCACCGCGCCGGTTCCTGACAGCAACTCCAATATATATAAGAGCTTTGCCCTCGGCTATGAGAAAGCTTACGGCATCGCGCCCAGCGTGTACTGCGATACCACGTATGATGGAGTTTATCTCATAGCGGCGGCAATGGAAAAGGCCAATGCATATAACGGGAATGCGATCAGGGAAGCGCTGGCGGTGGTGGGAACGGGCTACCCGGGGGTGAGCGGTAATATCACCTTTGACCGTTCGGGAGAGCGTATCGCCGGCCTTTACGGCATATGGAAAGTGGAAATGAAGGGCACCCAGTACCAGTATGTGATAACCGGCCAGTCAGTCAACTTCCTGAAGCCGAAATAGTTCGCGACTCCGAGTTCCAACTTATCGTGCAACTGGTTGCGCAACCTGCCGGCTTCGTTGAAAAGTGCTAATGAGGCATGCCGTCGGAGGCGAAGTGGGGGTAATCCTGCGTAATTACGAATTTGCTCCACTTGCCGATATGGCCGTACTCGAGGTGGCACCTCTGGCAGAGGATTACGCAGTTTTGCAGCGAATTATCCCCACCCAGTTCAGCCGGCTTTTTGAAGTGGGCGAAGCCCGCAGCCACCTCCAGTTTTTCACCACAGTGCGCGCAGGCCTGCTTCTGCCTGATATAGGCCCTGTCTTTTACATCCTGCGCAAATTCCTTTGGACTCATAATTTCAGGTACTCATTAATCGGGTAAGCGTTATCTAATTTAAGCATAATGCACACCTTATTTCAATGATATTAGCACAATTCCTCTTCCACGGCTTTGATCAAGTCCGGGACCAGGGCTTCTATGGCAGGTGACAACCGGAGGCCGTGCGAAACATCGGCCGGTTCAATGCCTATAATAATCACGGCGGGCAGGCGCCTGCCCAGTTGCTTCATCAGTTTCAGGCTATCGAGGATGCCCATACCGTGCAGGGAAGCGGGAATCTCATCCGCGATATTTTCCACGCCGAGTTTGAGCCGGTAGATATCCCCCGGCCGGCCCCCGCCCCGCAGCGCATCCACGATAATCAGCTTGCCGGAGTCCGGGTCCAGCAGCGAAAAGAGATCAGGCGCGGCTCCGCCGTCGAGGATAGCTATTTCCGGGTATTTTCCGCTTTCCCGCAGCTCCCCGATAACACGGATACCTATGCCGTCATCGCGGCACAGGGGGTTGCCGATGCCCAGCACAGTGATACGCACTCGGGTTTCCATGAGATCAGCAAATACGCGGCAATATCTCGCCTGCCGGCATATCGACGATGCGAGAAGAGCCTATCCTGGTTTTCATCACCACGCGGCCTTTATGTTCAGTAGTGACTTCGCCTATTATGGCGGCCTGTACCCCGTATCTATTCTTTTTCATCGCGGCCAGCACCGTGTCCGCGTCTCCCGGATCAACGACCGCTACCAGCTTGCCCTCGTTGGCTATATAAAGCGGGTCCAGTCCCAGCAGCTCGCAGGCGCCCCGTACACCGTCATGGACGGGTATTTTTGCCTCTTCGATGCTAATCCCCACTCCGGATTGACGGGCGAATTCGTTGAGAGTGGAGGCCAGGCCTCCCCGTGTGGGGTCGCGCAGGCTATGTATCCGGCGGCTGGCAGCCAGCATAACGGCTGTCAGGTGATTAAGAGGGGCGCAGTCGCTGGTGACGGGAAGGTTGAACTGCAGACCTTCACGCTTGCTCATGACGGCCATACCGTGCTCGCCGATGCCGCCGCTCAGGATTATCCTGTCGCCCGGCCTGGCGTTAGAGCCCGAGATGTCCGCTTCACCTTCGATAAGGCCTATACCGGCAGTATTGATGAAAAGGCTGTCAGCCTTGCCGCGGTTGACTACCTTGGTATCGCCGGTAACGATTATTACGCCGGCTTCTGCAGCGGTCTCCGCGACGGACTCGACAACCCTGCGCAAATCTTCCAATTCCAGGCCTTCCTCGATAATCAAGGCTAGGCTGATGTAGAGAGGCCGGGCGCCGCTCATGGAAAGGTCATTAACCGTGCCGCAGACCGCCAGTCTGCCGATATCCCCGCCCGGGAAGAAAATCGGGCTGACCACGTAGCTGTCGGTGGAGAAAGCCACTCTGCCGGAGAGGTCGAAGACGGCCGAGTCGTCCATGCGGGAGAGGATAGGGTTGTTGAGAGGTGGCGCAAGTATCCTGTCTATAAGGTCGTGGCTGAGCCTGCTGCCGCTGCCGTGAGCCAGCAATATTTTTTCACCCATCGGACTCTCCGTACTGGTAATAGGCGGCGCAGCTGCCCTCTGAGGAAACCATGCAGGGCCCGATAGGGTTCTCGGGAGAGCAGGCTTTTCTGAAAAGCTTGCAGCCGGTCGGAGCGATAACCCCGCGCAGCACCTCGCCGCAACGGCAGCCGGGCGCCTCCCTGGCAGGGGGCAGCACAACGTCGAATGCGCGGCCGGCATCGAAGCGGGCGTATTTCACCTTCAACTTGAGGCCGCTACCGGGTATCTCGCCCAGGCCGCGCCAGCTTGCGCCGGCGGTATCGAAGACGTTGTGCATCAGTTCCAGCGCTTTCAGGTTTCCATCGGGCCTGACACCCCGGGTGTAGGCGATTTCAACGCGGGGGTCACCCCGCTCAATCTGCTGCACCAGCATCTCCACGGACTGAAGGATGTCGACAGGTTCGAAGCCGGCGACCACGCAGGCCACGCCGTAATCGCGGGCATAAGCCTGGTAGGCGCCGGTGCCGATAATCGTGGTAACATGCCCCGGGCAGATGATGCCGTTGATCTTGATTTCACCCAGGTCGAGCAGTGCCCTCATAGCGGGGGGAGTTGTCTTGAGCTGGCAGAGCACGTAGAAATTACGCAGGTCCTCTTTTTCGGCCTGTACGACTGCCATGGCGATGGTGGGCGCGGTTGTCTCGAAGCCGACCCCGATGAAGATAATTGATTGCTGCGGGTTATCGCGGGCTACCTGCAGTGCGTCCTGCGTGGAGTAAACGATGCGTATGTCACTGCCTTCGGCACGCGCTTTCTGGAGGCTGGAGTAGCTGCCGGGGACCTTAAGCATATCCCCGAAGGTGGTAATGATTACATCCGGAAGGCCGGCCAGCGCAATGGCTTTATCGATGTCGCTGTTGGCTGTGACACAAACAGGGCAACCGGGGCCTGAGAGCATCTCGATGGTGGGCGGCAGCAACTGGCGGATGCCGTTGCGCATAATGGCGACCGTGTGACCACCGCAGAATTCCATCAGCCTGGCCGGTCTTGTGGAAACCCTGGCGATCTTATCGGCCAGCCTGCGAACCAGTTCGGCATTGCGGAACTCGTCGATGAACCTCATCAGATAGTTATTCTACTTGAATTAGAACGCAACGTACAAACGCCGCTGAAACGCCGGCCGGCTGCTACCCGTAGCGTTCACCGCCAGTCGGCTAACCCGGAGTCCGTGCACTCACTGCGCGTCACTCGCACCTGGCCGCTGCCGTCGGCATTCATAATGTAAATCTCGCCGTTGTCGTTGGAGCAATCCCGTTTTGAGTAGAAAACTATCTTGATGCCGTCCGGTGACCAGGCGGGATACTTATTGTCAACTGTGCCCGTAGTAAGGCGCTTGCGCTCCGTGCCATCGGGGTACATCGTATATATCTCGAAATTGCCGTTTTCGTTGGACTGGAAGGCGATTTTGTTGCCGTCCGGCGACCAGGACGGGAAGGTATCAACCTGCAGATTGCTGGTAATCCTCACCTGGTTGCTGCCGTCCGAACGCATGGTGTAAATCTCGGGGCTGCCGTCGCGGTCGCTCTGGAAGGTTATCCTGTTGCCGTCCGGTGACCAGCAGGGGGCGGCGTCATTGAATGTGTTGCTGGTAATCCGTACCTGGTTGGCGCCGTCCGCATCCATCGTATAAATCTGCTCGTTCCCATCGCGGTCGGAGGTGAAGGCGATTTTCCGGCTGTCCGGAGCCCAGGCCGGCATCTCGTTATTGCCATTGTCTTTGGTCAGCCTGGTAGGATTGCTGCCGTCGGCGTTCATCAAGTAGATTTCGTAATTGCCGTCACGGTCAGTATAGAAGACGATCTTGGTTCCGTCAGGCGACCATTTGGGGAAGCGGTCGCCGCCCGTTTTACTCTTGGTCAACCGAATCCAATTAGTACCGTCTATGTTAGCCGTATATATCTGCGGCCCGCCAGGGTCGTTTGTCCCGGAAACAAACACCAGTTTCCCCAGGTTGACGGCGGTTTTCCCTGTTTGTGGCACCGCAGCAGGGGTCACATTTTCGGCAGCAGGCGTGGGCAGGATCGGAGACTGCTTTGGTATATCCGGCGGCGCAGCCGGCGGTGAGCCCTGCGGTTGGGCTGCGCATGACAGGCTTATCGCTGCAATGACCGCAAATAAGAAAATAGATATAAATACCGGCCTGATTATTTTCATCATTCCCCTTCGCCAGCTTCAACCATGCGTTCAAGGAGGTCGAGCGTCTCCTGCGCTTCCTCCTCGTTAAGCACGTTGATGGCGTATCCTGTATGCAGCAGGACGTAATTGCCGACCTCGGCTTCCGGTGTGAGCGCGATGCTTACCCTGCGGCTCACCCCGCCGATATCTACATCGGCCTGGTCGCCTTCGATCGACGTTATCTTGACCGGAACTGCGAGGCACATGTGCAAGAAGTATAGCTAAAAACGGGTACCTGAACAAGCGGAAGCCACATCGGGATAAATCGGCGCCCGCCTGGCGCGCATGTGTTGAGCGGCCGGAATCCGGCTTGCCATCCGTGTGAAAAAAAAGGATAATGTCCGGTTGGTTAATCAGCCAATAACAAGGAGGTAACATGCCCGGAGCACTATCAGGAGTCCGCGTGGCGGACTTCAGCCGAATGTACGCAGGTCCATTTTGTTCCATGCTTCTGAGGGAACTGGGTGCGGAGGTAATCAAGGTGGAGTTCAGGGAGAGTGGGGATGCCTGCCGGACGATCCCTCCCATCACCGAGGGTGGGGAGGGTTATACTTTTACTATACTCAACCGCGGCAAAAAGAGCGTGACCCTGGAGCTTAAAAGGGCGGAGGGCATTGAGATTGCGCGCGACCTGATTTCCAGGTCGGATGTGCTGCTGGAGAATTTCTCAGCAGGCGTGATGGACAGGCTGGGATTGGGGTATGACGAAGTGAAAAAAAACAACCCGAAGCTTATCTACGCGTCGCTTTCCGGCTTCGGCCAGACGGGGCCGAACGCAGGCCGGATGGCCTTTGATTCGATAGCCCAGGCTATGGGAGGGTTAATGAGCGTGACCGGGTTCCCAGATAACCCGCCTACCAAGTGCGGGCCGGCCATCGCCGATTTAGGCGGCGGCGCTTTCACGGTGATATCGATCCTGGCTGCGCTCCAACACCGCAACGCCAGTGGTGAGGGGCAGCGGGTGGATGTCTCCCTTCAGGACTGCATCTGGCTGCTTACCGCTGTTGAGACACTGGGGGCCTACGTGCTAAGCGGTGAATCGGGCATCAAGCTGGGCAACATGCACCCCGGCATTGTCCCCTGGAATACTTACCATGCCAGGGACGGTTACGTGGTAATCTGCATCGTGACCATCGGCCAGTGGCAAAAGATGGCGCAGGTCATGGGACGGGAAGACCTCATCCAGGACCAGGACTCACTTTCCCTTGTTTCGCGCGTGCAGCGGAGGGCCGAATTGGACAGCATAGTAGCGGCCTGGGTGAAGGATAAGACCATGGCAGACCTGCAAAAGATAATGGATGACGCCATGCTGCCCTTCGCTCGGGTTATGGATACTGCCCAGATCGTGGCTGACCCGCATATGAACAGCCGCCGGATGACCGTGGAAGTCGAGCAGATGCTCTCAGGCACACTCAAGATGCCGGGGACGGTCTTCAAGCTTTCTCAGACGCCCGGCGACCCCTTTCCGCCTGCTCCCTTCCTGGGTGAGCACAACAGCGAGGTCTACAGCGAACTGCTGGGATACAGCGAAGACAGGATCGCCGAACTGATGGAGAAAGAAGTCATCTAAGCTGCGTTCGCAGCTATCACGGCCTGGCCAAGTGAGATGCCGCCGTCATTGGATGGCACGTTCTTATGATTGAGCACATCAAAACCGGATTGGCTGAGCAGGCCCGTAACCTTTGTCAATAGCAGCCGGTTCTGGAAGCACCCGCCACTGAGTGCCACCGAATTTAACCCTGATCCCTCCCTTATTTTCACGCAGACGTCGCGCGTCATGGCAGCGGCGGTGTTATGAAACCTCATGCCCACCGTGGAGGCATGGCAGCCCTTCAGTAAGTCGTCCAGGACGGCTGCGACAAGCTCGTGGAGCAGGACGATCGTATAGCTGTTGTCGCCGGTCAGTGAAAAAGGATAGGAGCCCGCTTCGCCTGCCGCATCGTACGCGATCATCTCCATCTCGATGGCGGCCTGGGCTTCATAGTCGATGGCGGAACGTACGCCGGCCATGGCGGATACGGCGTCGAAGAGCCTCCCCATGCTGGAGGTAAGCGGGGAATTGAGGTTGAGCTCGACCTGCCTGAGCACCAGTGCTCTTTCAACCGAATCGATCTTGCCCAGGAAACCCAGCCTGCTATCCAGTGCCCGTTCGCCCAAGAGGGCCAGGATATAGCCCAGCGCGGTGCGGTAAGGTTTTGTAATTGCCAGTGAGCCGCCGGGAAGGGGGAGGTATTCCAGTTGCCCCGCACGCCTGAAACCTTTGTAATCGGCTACCAGGAACTCGCCGCCCCAGATATGCCCATCGTTCCCGTAGCCTGTGCCGTCAAAAGCCACGCCGATAACCGGACCCTCTTTACAGTTATCCGCCAGGCAGGAGGCTATATGTGCGTGGTGGTGCTGAACGGCAACAGACTTTAACGCGAGTTTTTCCGCCTGTTCCAGAGCGTACTTGCTGGGCAGGTACTCGGGGTGCATATCGTAAGCAATAATCTCCGGCCGGATGCGGAAGAGCTTTTTATACAGTTCCACTGTTCTCTCGTAGTGATCCATCGTCTCGATATTCTCCATATCGCCGATATGCTGACTCACGAAGGCGTGGTTGTCGCGCGTGAGGCAAAAGTTGTTTTTCTCTTCGGCGCCGCAGGCCAGGATTTGAGGCGCAGTGAAGGCGAGATGGATGGGAAAAGGGGCATACCCGCGGGAGCGGCGGATGAGCCGCGGTTCTCCGTCAAAGACTATGGCTACGCTGTCATCGTAGGTAGAGTGTATGTCACGGTCATGCAAAACAAAATAATCGGCAATATCTCCCAACCTTCGCAAAGCTTCACCGTTCTGCCCGGCGATGGGTTCCTCGCTGATATTGCCGCTGGTCATCACCAGAGGCAGGTTGGTTTTCTGCAGGATGAGATGGTGGAGTGGGGTATAGGGGAGCATCACGCCCAGGTATTTCAGACCCGGGCCTGTTTCCCGGCAGATAGAAGAGGAGCTATTCCATTCGAGCAGCACAATAGGCGCCTGCGGCGAAGCCAGCAGACTCTCTTCTGTGTATGAGACTACGCAGTGTTTGCGGGCTTCTTCAATATCCCTGAGCATGACGGCGAAAGGCTTGGAGGGCCTGCGCTTGGGCCGGCGCAGTAGTGTGACAGCCTCCACATTTTCGGCGTTACAGGCCAGCAGGAAGCCTCCCAATCCCTTGATGGCCACTATCCTGCCCTCCCTGAGGAATTCCGCCGTTTTATTTATGACGTCTCTGCAATCTACAGGCTTACCCATTTTGTCGGTAAGCTCAAGCTGGGGACCGCAGACGGGGCAGGCGTTGGGCTGAGCGTGGAAGCGGCGGTCGAGCGGGTCATCATACTCGCGCTGACAATCGGGGCACATCTTGAAAGAGGACATGGTAGTGAGCGGCCGGTCGTAGGGGATATCCTTGATGATGGTGAAGCGCGGACCGCAGTTGGTGCAGTTGGTGAAAGGGTAATGCCGGCGCCGGTTGCCGGCTGTGAAAACGTCATTCAGGCAGAGGTTGCAGGTGGCAATATCCGGGGATACGAGCTGGTATTTACCCGGCAGCGCCTCGCTCTCACGGATTTCAAAGTTGCCATGGCCGACAGAAGAGCCGAAGCTCACGGTTAAGTTTTCTATACGTGCCAATGGCGGAGCCTCGCTTTTGATGGCGGATATAAATGAATCGAGAGATTCCCTTTCACCCTCCACCTCTATTTTCACGTCCTCGGACGTGTTGCAAACCCAGCCGTTCAACCTGTATTTCTTTGCCAGCCCGTATATGAAGGGACGGAAGCCCACTCCCTGCACCACACCTTTCGCGCTGATGCGGGCAAGTTCGATTTTATTACTGTCTGCCATATATCCAGGCTGAATTGTACTTCAAGCAATAAGGACGGGCAAGGAAAGGCCTTGTCAGTTTTGATTTGGGTTATACCTGCGCCTTGACGCCTGGTTTATAATAGGACGGTTATGCAAGTTGCCACGGCTTAAAATAACTTTCAGGGAGGGGCTGTTCATGGAACAACAGTACAGGGTTTACAGGTACAGGTGGGTGGTGCTGGCCATCTACATGTACGTTTCGGCGCTGACACAACTTTACTGGTTGAATTTCGCAGCTATCGATACTTATATCGAAGATATGCTGCATATACCGGCCAGCAGCGTTCAATGGTTAACTCTGGTCTTCCCTCTGGTACAGGTCATACTAACCATTCCCGCGGGCATAATCATAGATAAAATCGGGTTTAAATGGGGTGTAGGGATCGGGGCCATCCTCACCGGCGCCTTTTCGCTGTTGAGATTGGCGGCGCCGGGTTCGTTTGATAATCTGCTCATTTCACAGATAGGGATCTCTCTGGGGCAGCCTTTCGTTTTGAACGGGGTAACCAAGCTGGCTACAGAGTGGTTTTCTCCCAAGGAGGAGGGTACTGCGGTCGGCCTGGGTACTCTGGCGGTTTTTATAGGAATGATGGTGGCGCTGGGAGCTACGCCGGCATTAGTTGAGGGCCTCAGTTACGGTTCAATGCTCTGGATTTACGCCATAGCCGGACTCCTCGGCGCTCTTGTTTTTATTCTGGTTGTCAGGTCTAAACCACCCACTCCATCGCGGGCGCCAGAAGCCGATCTTTCAACGTCGAGCTGGGGAGGCCTGGGGGTCATTCTCAGGAACAGGAATTTTATTTTGCTGGGCTTTGTGACGTTCGTCGGCCTGGGCGCTTTCAATGGGCTGGCCACCTGGCTGGAGAAAATACTGCATGATCTGCACAATATACCGATGACCGAGGGCAGTACCATATCGACAGTCCTGATATTCGCTGGTATGATCGGCTGTATTGTAATACCGCTTATTTCGGACAAGGTCAGGAGACGTAAGCCATTCCTGCTGATCGGGACCTTGGCGGGCGCAATTTGCATCACAGCCCTGATCCTCGTCCGGGGCTATACGGCAAATATGATCAATGGCATAGTACTGGGCTTCTTCCTTCTTTCGACGTTTCCGATCGTTCTCACCATGTCAGCCGAGGTGACCGGGGCCCAATATGCCGGCGTCTCAGTCGGATACTTGCAATTGCTGGGTAACCTGGCGGCTGTGGCAATAGTGCCTTCTATGGAAGCGCTGGAATCCTCAACCGGCCAGTTCATTGCTCCACTGGCAATGCTGGTTGTGCTTTTTGTGGGAGCGTTCCTCGTATCGCTATGGGTTAAGGATACGCACCCTCAGGCGGCGTGACCTCAATTAATCAGGCTTAACAAGTTTTCAACTGGCCGGCCAGCCTGAATAAGGTTATGCCAGTGATACCCAGTGCCAGGCCGGTCAGTACCATGAATGCGCCCATGCCCATGGCCAGTTGCGCAACGCCGAAGCCGAGCACGCCCAGGTAAAGGTAGTTTTCCAGGTTCAAAGCCTGGGCATAAAGAAGGTGTTTGGTGTTGGTAGGGTCGTATTTGCCGCCTGCCATGAGATCGCTGTATGTGGGCGCAATGCTATGCCGGTGTGTCCTGACAGTATCTGCTGCAACCTGCGCAGCAGCAGCATTATCGATAATTTCATCCGCTCCTGCTCCCTTGACCCCCAGCGCTGCCAGCGGAACTTTTTCCTGCTTCATGGCGTCCGTCATCCAGACCTGCTTATCATAGGCCAGGGCGGCGACAGTAACGCCGACTATAAGGCTGATAACTCCAAAAACTACTATCAGTACCCCAAACAACCGTAATATTTTATTCATTAACTATCTCTCCCTGCTATAAGATGCATCAATTGTACGGAATACCGGTTTTGGGCCCAACGACTTTAATCACAATCCGGTTTATGCACGGTGGCGGGTTTTACCTTATAATTGATTGAATTCGATACAAATACATGAGTTATTGGAGAAAAAATGATTGTAGTTACGGACAACGCCAGGGTTGAACTGAAAAAATTATTGAGTGAGAATTCCGGGGAAAGCGATGCCCTGCTCAGGCTGACAGCCAATGAAGAAGGACAGCTCGGGCTGATACTCGATCGCGAGCAGCCCGGGGATAATGTAGTTGAGCATGAAGGAACAAAGGTATTTGCTATTGAAGGCGATCTCGCCGGCCATCTTAACGGTGTAACCCTGGATGTCGAAGAGACACCTGAGGGGCCGATGCTGATGCTGAGGCAGGAGGGATGTGGCGGGGGAACCTGCGGGGGCGGTTCGTGCGGCGGCAAGCAACAGACCTGCTGCGGAGATGAGGGCAAGACCTGCTCTTAACCGTATTAGCCCTTAATTCTGCCCAACGTCTTTTCTGAAGTTAGTTCGCACAGCGCGTCCGCAGCTATCCATGCCATCAATGCGAAGCCCGCCGGTTTGCTAAACTTAACTGCACGGGGAAACGTTATAACTGGTGTGAATTGAGTATACAGGAGGCAGCGACATGAAATCAAAATGGTTGTACGTGACAAGTTTGGGCCTTGTTTTGCTGACCGGCCTGGCGGCTTGCGCGCAGCCGTCATCAAGTGACGTGCAGAGGTCGGACAAGCCGAGGGTAGCCCCGGCCGTGAGCCAGGCCGACCTGGCCGCTCTGGTTGACGGCAACAACGCCTTTGCACTGGACCTGTACCAGGCGCTTAATGGAACGCAGGGCAACCTCTTTTATTCTCCGTATTCGATTTCTCTCGCCCTGGCCACGACCTATGCCGGTGCGCGTGATACTACGGAAAAACAGATGGCGACAACGCTGCACTACACCCTGCCGCAGGACCGCCTGCACCCGGCCTTTAACGGCCTTGACCAGGAACTATCGGCCCGAGGTCAGGGAGCCAAAGGCAAGGATGGTAAAGGCTTCCGCTTAAATATCGTCAATGCCATCTGGGGGCAGACAGGATATCCTTTCCTGGCGCAATATCTCGATCTGCTGGCAGAGGACTACGGCACGGGACTCAGGACGCTGGATTTCCGCACGGCGCCGGATGATTCCCGCATAACCATCAACAAGTGGGTCGAAGACCAGACAGAGCAGCGCATCAAGGACCTGATACCACCCGGCGCCATCGATCCTCTGACCAGGCTGGTGCTGACCAATGCTATCTATTTCAATGCCGCCTGGGCCAACAATTTCGAGAAAAACGCTACGCAACCGGCCGATTTCCACCTGGCCGATGGATCTGCCGTCAAGGTGCCGATGATGCACCAGACCGAGCGCCTGGGATACGCCGGAGGCAGCGGTTTCCAGGCGGTGACGCTTCCTTATGACGGGCGTGAGCTCGAGATGGTGGTATTACTGCCCGAAGAGGGTAAATTCGCCGAATTCGAAAAGTCGTTGGACGCAGGAAAAGTGGCCTCAATCATAAACGGGATTACTCCTAAACAGGTTGCGCTCAGCCTGCCGAGCTTCAAATATGAGTCCGAGTTCAGCCTGGGCAAGGTACTGGCGGACATGGGCATGCCCATCGCCTTCTCGGGGCAGGCTGATTTCTCCGGAATGACGGGAAACCGGGAACTCTCCATATCCGAGGTGGTACACAAGGCCTTCGTGTCGGTCGATGAATCCGGCACCGAGGCCGCGGCTGCCACAGCCGTCATCATGCGGGCTACCGCCATGCCGGTAATACCGCTGGAGGTAACGGTGGACCATCCCTTCATCTTTCTTATCAGGGATATCAAGACAGGGTCGGTCATCTTCGTGGGAAGAGTGATGAATCCGCTATTGTAGGCCGGGTTATCATGTTGTGTTGAAACAGAATAACGGTTAACTGTGCATAAGCTTGCCTCAAATAGCCGCCATGTTGTATAGTAGGCCCAATAAACATTACGCGGTATTAACACTGGAGGTGACAAGGTTATGAAGGCGGTAAAACAATTTCCCGCAATCGTCCAAATAGTTTTTGCTCTCATATTGATTGCAAGTCTGGCAGCCTGTGCATCCCAACCATCCTTCAAGTACCAAAACGACAAATCACTGGTTTCGCTGCTGGCCAAGGCCCCGGACTACCCGGAAACAAGTTTCGTGGTTTTTAGCGATCCGCATGTCTTTGATACGTCGCTGGGAACGACGGGGAAGGCCTTCGAGGCCTATGTAGCTAATGATAACAAGCTGATAAGGGAAAGCTCGGAGATTACTGAATCAGCCCTTGCTGCCATAAAGGATCTCAAGGCCAATATCGTGCTGGTGAATGGTGACCTGACCAAGGACGGGGAGAAGGCATCGCATGAACTGGCGGCCAGCTACCTGGCCCAGTTGAAGGCCGCCGGCAAGAAAGTGTACGTGGTACCGGGCAACCATGACATTAAGAACGGCCTCTCTTATGGTTATGTGGGCGATGGCAAGAAGCGCGTCCCCAACATAACCGCCGAACAGTTCACGCAGATATACGCTGATTACGGCTACAAGGATGCCCTGCAGCGCGACACCGATTCTGTCAGCTATGTCGCCGAGCCTCAGCCCGGGTTATGGCTGCTGGCACTGGATTCCTGCCGCTGGAAGGAGAACGTGGAGGACAAGGAAACGATCACAGACGGTAAATTCAGCCCTAAGACCCTGGCCTGGATCGAGAGTATGCTGGGACAGGCGGCTAAAAACAACAAGGCCGTCATAGTGATGATGCACCACGGCATCATGGAGCATTACGCAGGCCAGGAGAAGAACTACGGCGCATGGATCGTGGATGATTACGAAGCGGGTTGCCAAGCTGTTCGCCAGCTACAACGCGCGCATGGTCTTCACCGGCCATTTTCACGCTCAGGATATCACCATGAAAAATTATGCCGACAGTGGCAAGTTCGTGTATGATATCGAAACCGGTTCGCTGGTCACCTACCCTTGTCCGTATCGCATCGTTAATATAAGCAAGGATCAGCAGGCCGCTATCACCGAGGGGATGGTGACCTCTATCAAATCGCATCCCAGCGATTTCCCTCAGTTCGGCAGGCAATACCTGTTTGACCAGGTAGCCGGCATGGCCACCAGGACTTTGATGGGCTACGGGATAGGCCAGGCCGAATCCGAGAACATAGCCAAGCAGATAGCCCCGGCTTTCGTTGCGCATTTTGCCGGCGATGAAAAGCTGGCTCCGGGACAGCAGCCGGTTATTGAGACGGGACTCAGTCCGCTGGCCTGGGCAGTTATACAGTACCGCAAAGACCTGATTATCGGCCTGTGGAACGACCTGCCGCCGGCAGACAACAATATTACCATCAATCTGAGAGACGGCAGCTGGAAATAGATAATGCCGTAATGCGGCCAGTCGGCGTAACCGGCCTGTAAATAGAAAGACCGGGAGGTATCAGCATGGACGAGCAGAAGATCTGGTTCCTCATTATAAATGTGCTGGGGGGCCTCGCGGTTGTTGCCAGCTACGCGGCGGGACTAATCAGCCACCCCAACACGGAAGAGCTTCTGTGGGGGCGCATCACCCCGGCTCTCAAATCGATTTATCTGGTGAGCATGCCGATGGCTGCTGTGGGTTACCTGCTTTGCCTTCATTTTATCTTCTTTCATCTCGATGCCAAGACCGTGCACATCGGTGGTTTCGATGGATTTCTGGTGCTCGACATGATATTCATGGTCATTCTGGTCTTCTCCGCGTTCTGGATGCCGCTCACCTATAAACTTATCGAGACGCAGTGGCCGGGCTGGCGGTTCTATATACGCCTGGTGCTTTTTGCAGTCGGCCTGGCTTCACTGGCCTTACTATATTCACTGCTGGTCATTACTCAGAAAGAGCCGGCTTTGAATTACTGGTTGGCCGTTGGTGGGGCCGCCATGTTTTTTGTCCAGACCGGCATGATCGACGCCTTCATCTGGCCGGCCCTTTTCCCGTACAAGTAAAATTGTTCTAATCGAGGAGTTTGCCTGTATAGATGGCAAGGCCAACATGGCTGGTAGCCTTGATCAGGGCCGGTTTCCCCGGAAGGTTCGTGCTGGCCGGGGTAACGCGTTGGCCGGTTGTGGGGAAAGCACTGCAGAAGTGGCTTTTTGACGGGGATGACCTGGTTTTCCTGCCATCGGACCGCGTGGTGCAGGTTGGCCTGGATGTTGATGCGCCGGAACAGGTGGTGCTCCCCTCCATCCTGGTGGAACGTTTCATCAACGAGGCCAATTATCACTGGGTGATGGATAACTGCATCTGCCGCCAGGCCTCGCATTGCGCAGATTACCCGATAGGGTTGGGCTGCATTTTCCTGGGAGAGGCAGCGCTGGGCATTAACCCCGCGCTGGGCAGAAGGGTAACCCGTGACGAGGCGCTGGAGCATGCCAGGAAGTGCAGGGAGGCCGGACTGGTTCACCTCATCGGCCGCAATAAGCTGGACGCAGTCTGGCTGGGCGTGGGACCCGGTAATAAGCTTCTCACTATATGCAATTGCTGCCCCTGCTGCTGCCTGTGGAGGATGCTGCCAGTCGTTTCTGAGGATATCGGCGCCACGGTTAAAAAGATGCCGGGCGTCAATGTCAGGGTAACTGAAGGGTGCAGCGGCTGCGGCATATGCGCCGAAGGAGTATGCTTTGTCAATGCCATTTCAATGGTAAATGGCGCAGCCGTGCTTAGCAATGCCTGCCGGGGCTGCGGACGTTGCTCACTGGCCTGCCCGCTCGACGCCATCGTTGTTGAATACAGTGCAGGCGCGGTAGATCTGGCAACCAGGAACATCAGGTCACTGGTGGATGTAGGGTAAATCCTGCCGAAGTATTGACAACAGTCCCGTTTAGCAATAATCTAAGCAATGCAATTGCGGCGCCCACAATGCGGTGCCGGCTAACTGTTAAATTCGTTTCAAAGGAGCAATTATGTGGCGTAAAGGATGGCGCGAACAGACCTGGTCAAACCTTGATCAGCCGTGGGACCTGATTATTATCGGCGGAGGTATAACAGGTGCAGGGGTGCTGCGCCACGCGGTGGCGGCCGGGTTGAAGGCCCTGCTGGTGGAAGCCAACGACTTTGCTTCGGGCACGTCCAGCCGCTCATCCAAACTGATCCACGGCGGCCTGCGTTATATCCTCAACAAGCAATACAAGGTCACGCAGGAGTCGGTGCGCGAGCGGGAATGGATACTTAGAGAGGCGCCCAACCTGGTCACCAAGCTGGGCTTCATCTTTCCCAATTTCGAGCGTTACCATATAAAAACCAAGCAGCTCGGCACTATCATTGCCATTTACGACCTCCTTGCCCCCAAGTGGGATCATCATCCCTACAGCAAAGAGAAGATACTTAAAGAGTACCCGGTATTGAAGGCGGATGGGATGCTGGATGGGTACCTGTATTACGATGCCGCCATGGATGACAGCCGCATCGTACTGCGGGTCCTCTGGGAAGCGGTCAGGGCAGGCGGTACGGTTCTCAACTACGCTAAGGCGGAGAAGCTGCTTAAGGACAGCAAGGGCCAGGTATGCGGTGTTGCGCTGAAAGATACCTCTTCCCAGGACGGCAAAACGGTTGAGATAAAAGCCGGGGTAGTGGTAAACGCCTCGGGCCCCTGGGCGGATATCGTCCGTGGCCAGATCTCGCAACCCGCCAGGCTGCGCAGGTTGCGCGGCAGCCACCTCATTTTCCCGCGGGAACGGCTGCCGATGAAAGACGCCCTGACCCTGCTGCACCCCAAGGATAACCGCGCCATGTTCGTCATTCCCTGGGAGGGCGCCACTATCCTCGGGACAACCGATATCGACCACGACGCGGCGCTGGACAGCAGGTATTCCGAGCCTTTTGCCAGCGGCGACGAGATAAGCTACATGATGGAGGCGGCTTCATTCCTATTCCCCACCCTAGGGCTTAAGGAAAGCGACATGATATCTTCTTTCTCAGGCGTGCGCCCGATCATCAAGGGAGGCGCCGACACCCCGGGAAAGGAATCGCGGGGGCACGCTCTCTGGCAGGAGGATGGCCTGATAACTATCACCGGCGGCAAATATACCACCTTCCGCATCATGGCCAAGCAGACGGTGATGGTCGTGCTGGCCAAGCTGGGCAAGCTTCCGGTCATCAAGTTGAAGCGTGTTTTCCCCCGGCAGCCGGATATCAAGGCGCCCAATATCAACCCGGCCACCCTGGCCTACATCAAAGGGCGCCACGGAGGCGAAACAGCGGAACTTATCAAGACCGCCGGCGCAGGGGAACTGGAGCGCATCGGCAGCCTGCCGAATATCTGGGCAGAGCTGCGCTGGGCGGCGCGCGAGGAGGGTGTGGTGCACCTGGCCGATTTGCTCATGCGGCGGGTCAGAATAGGCATGCTGCTGCCCAACGGGGCCAAGGAGCACCTCGAGCGCATCCGCACTATTACGCAGGGGGAACTGGGCTGGAGTGACGAGCGCTGGCAGCAGGAATCAACGGCCTATTTGAATACCTGGCAGACGTATTACAGCCCCAAACCCGGTTGAAGCCTGCTGGATTGCAGTGCATAAATACTAATCTGAGAAATCCTGATCAGAGGAGGGTGACATGGCAAGCAAGCATGGATTCTACCCGCAGTGGTGTGAGGAGGAAGCGCCGGCGCGCTCCTACCGCAGCCTGATTAAATACGGTGATCCGAAGGGCTTCAAACATCCCAACCCCGGCATGTTCCACCTGCTCAAAGACGCTTTCGGCATGAAGGATGAGGAATTTCAAAAGCCCAGCCTCTGCGTGGAGGAGCTGGATATAGATGTCCCCTGCAAATTATCGTCCGGCCAGATAGCGGCTTTAAAGGATATGGCCGGCGCGGATAATGTTCTCACCGATACCTATAACCGGACACGCGCCTCCTACGGCGCTGCCATCATAGATGTCCTGCGCCTCCGCTATCATATCGTGGAGAACCTTCCTGATGCCGTTGTCTACCCCCGCGATAGGCGTGATGTTGAAGCATTAGTCAAGTACTGTGACGAAAACCGGCTGCCGCTGTACGCTGCCGGCGGCAATTCCAGTGTGACACGCGGCAAGGAGGCGGTCAGGGGTGGAGTCTGCCTGGATATGAATGCACACATGGACAAGGTAGTCAGCATCAACGAGACCGACCAGACTGTCACGGTGCAACCCGGCATCATGGGTCCTGAATTGGAGCGTATCCTGAACAATGCTCCGAAAACGCTGGGTGCGAAACGCCGCTACACCGTGGGCCATTTCCCGCAGTCTTTCGAGCATTCCAGCGTGGGCGGCTGGGTGGTGACGCGGGGGGCGGGCCAGAACTCCACCTATTACGGCAAGATAGAAGACATGGTCATCTCGCAGGAGTATGTGACGCCGATCGGGGATTTTAAAACTGCGGATTTCCCGCGCTCGGCCACCGGGCCGGATTTCGACCAGATCATGATAGGCAGCGAAGGCACCTTTGGCATACTGGTAAGCTGCACGCTGAGGCTGTGCCGTTACCAACCGGAAAATAGACGCCGGTTTTCCTACCTCTTCAAGACCTGGGAGGATGGGCTTGAGGCCTGCCGCGAGGTGATGCAGGGCGAGTTCGGCTTCCCGTCAGTATTCCGCCTCTCCGACCCTGAAGAGACGGACGTGGCCATGCGCATGTATCACGTGCACGGCACCCCGGTCGATTCGATCTTGCAGTTGCTGGGATACAAGCCTATGCAGCGCTGTATGTTCATCGGACTGGCGGATGGTGATAAAGATTTAGCCAGGCTGATCGATAAGAAGGTCAACAGCATCTTCAAGAAATACCATGCATTCAGCCTGACGGCGGCTAAGGTCACGCAATCGTGGGAGAAGAGCCGTTACACCGATCCCTTCATGCGCGAGGACCTGATGGATTATGGCGTACTGATAGACACGCTGGAATGTGCTGTGAGGTGGGAAAACCTGGCCAGTGTGCACAGCGAGGTCAGAGCATATATCAAGTCGCGCCCGCGCACCATTTGCATGACCCACCTGTCGCATGCCTATCCGCAGGGTGGCAACCTGTATTTTATTTTCCTGGCCAAAATGAAGGAGATCAATGAGTACCTCGAGCTGCAATACGGTGTACTCGACGCTATCCAGAAGGCCGGGGCGGCCATGAGCCACCACCACGGCATCGGCAAGCAAACGGGGCCCTGGCTTGAGGGGCAGATAGGCAAGCAGCAATTCGAATTAATTCGCGCCCTGCGCGATCATTTCGACCCGCATCATGTGATGAACCCCGGCGGCACGCTGGGACTGGATATGACAGCCGAGCAGATGGAAAAACGCTGGGGATTCAGACCGTAGACGTGTAGCTTTAACTGAGCCAGTTGATTGAAATATTAATATTGAAAGGAGGCTGACCGTGGCAGAAAACTTGCTATCTATCGACGTTGGGACGCAGAGCGTCCGGGTGCTGTTATTCGATCCGAAAGGTAAACTGATCGCCAAATCCAGGGTGGCCTACGAGCCCTATTATTCCGATGCCCCGGGTCTGGCCGAGCAGAGGCCGCAGCTATACTGGGAATCCATCGCGCAGGCCTGCCGGGCATTGTGGGAGAAGCCGGAGGTCAAGAAAGAAAGCATCGCCGCGGTAGCGCTTACCACGCAGCGCGCCAGCATGGTTAACGTGGACGATAAGTGTGAACCGCTCAGGCCGGCCATCATCTGGCTTGACCAGCGCCGCACCGAGGGCCTTCCTCCTTTGGGTGGGGTTTGGGGCGCGCTGTTCGCCGTGGCCGGCGCCAGCGAGACCGTGGGTTACCTGCAGGCCGAGGCCGAGGCCAACTGGATACGTACGCACCAGCCCGAGGTATGGAATAAAACCTACAAATATTTGTTTCTTTCCGGATACCTGTCCTATCTTTTGACCGGTAGATTCGTTGACTCAAAGGGGAGCCAGGTGGGTTACGTGCCCTTCGACTACAAGAGCCAGGACTGGGAGGGCAAGAGCGGCTGGAAGTGGCAGGCCATACCGGTTGACCCGAAGATGCTGCCCGACCTGATAACCCAAGGCCAGGTGATGGGCGAGATATCCGCTAAAGCTTCCGAGGCGACGGGCATACCGGCCAGGCTGCCCGTGATTGCCGCTGCGGCTGACAAAGCCTGCGAGGTGCTGGGGTCGGGCGCGCTGGAGCCGAACGTGGCCTGCCTCAGCTACGGCACAACCGCCACTATCAACACCACGCACGGCAAGTACATCGAGGTCATCCCCCTTATCCCGCCCTACCCGGCGGCGGTGCCCATGCTTTACAACTTCGAGATACAGATATTCCGCGGGTACTGGATGGTAAGCTGGTTCAAGCAGGAGTTCGGCCTGCGCGAAGAGCGGATCGCAGCCGAAAAGGGCGTTGAGCCGGAAACGCTCTTCGACGACCTGGTGAAATCCGTTCCGCCCGGCTCGGACGGGCTGGTCTTGCAGCCTTACTGGTCGCCCGGCCTGCGCTTCCCCGGTCCCGAGGCGCGCGGCGCCATCGTGGGGTTCGGCGATAACCACACCAGGGCGCATATCTACCGCGCCATGCTTGAGGGTTTGGCCTATGCCCTGCGCGAGGGCCGCGAAAAGACGGAAAAACGCAGTGGTGTCAAGGTGACCGACCTGCGCATCGCGGGAGGAGGGAGCCAGAGCAACGCCGCCATGCAGTTGACCGCTGATATCTTCGGCTTGCCGGCCGCCAGGCCGCACGTTTACGAGGCCTCCGGGTTGGGCGCCGCCATCGATGCAGCCGTAGGTGTGAAGGTGCATCCCGATTTCAAGACTGCCGTTGGCGAGATGACCCATCTGGGGGATGTCTTCGAGCCCAACCAGGATACGCGGCGCATATACGACAGGCTGTATAACGAGGTCTACCTCAAGATGTACGACAGGCTGAAGCCGCTCTATAAGGTGATACGGGATATAACAGCCAAGTAATGCCCCTGCTGCCCGTTGTAGTGATAATCAAGAATTCATAGCGAATGTATTTACAATGAAGTCAAGGTTATCTGTAAGCTGAATAACAAGCTTTAGAATAGTGAATCGTCGGGATTATAAGGCTGGACGGCGAAAACGGCGAAATCCCATAAATTTAACAGGGTCTGTCTGCTTAAAGTTCATCACATAGGCAGGAGGTTAGCATGCCCATTGAGAGGCCGTTCAAGACTACGTACAACTGGGAATACCTGGAAAAGGTGCTGAGGCGTCAAGTCACGCAAGGGCCGGTACCTATCATCGAATTATTTCCCGATGCCGAGATTATGTCCGAGGTCACGGGCATCGACTATCCGGCCGCCAGGGCAGTCGAGCTTTTCACCAATGCGGGTCAACTGATCGATGATCAGGAAGCGCTGGAAATGGGCATCAGGCTGATTGAGCTTAATGTAGCTTTCAGCAAAGCAGTTGGATACGATTATGTCACAATGATACCGGTGATTCCGATGACCAAGACCCGCAGGGAATTGGCCACCGATACAGACCGGCGCAGACAGAAACGGGCCTGGAAGGAAGAGGGCCAGGGTATTATCACCACGCGCGAAGAATATGAAGCCTATAAATGGCCTTCTCTTGAACAGATAAGCATGCTTGCCCTTGATTACGCAGCGGGAGTTATGCCCGACGGCATGAAAATCATGGTCATGTACAACGGAATTTATGAAGACCTGAGTGAACTCATGGGTACCCAGCACATGGCTATTAAAAGCATAGAGGAACCGGAGCTGGTGGAGGATATACTTGAGCAACTCACCCGTATTGCTGAATGTGCTATCGACATGTCTGCGGCGCATGCAGGTACCGGGGCCATTTTTTATTCGGATGACCTGGGTTTTAAGGGGGGGACGACCCTGTCTCCACGTTTCCTGAGAAAGTACTATATCCCCAGACTGAAGCGCATTGCATATGCCTGTCACAAAAAGGGTAAACTGTTCCTTTTCCATTCCTGCGGGCAGGTCATGGCCCTTATGGAAGACCTCATCGAGGTGGGCATTGATGCCAGGCATAGCTTCGAGGATGCCATCCTGCCGGTAGAACAATGGTATGACAAATTCCATGACCGTATTGCCATCCTGGGAGGCGTAGACATGGACTTGATGGCGCGCGGGACGGTAGACGAAGTGAGACAGCGCACGCGCCAGATACTGAAGCACTGCGCGCCGGGTGGCGGCTACTGCATGGGTACCGTCAACTCCGTGGCTAATTACGTTAAAATCGAGAACTACTATGCCATGCTGGACGAAACGCGCAAATGGAACGGGGAGCACGGCTATTGAGTTCAGTACTTCATAGGAGGGATGGTTATCCATGGATAGTGCGACAGGCAAGAAGGTGCTGGTAACCGGCGCCGGCGGCTTTATCGGGTCGTTCCTGTGCCCGCGGCTGGTCAAGGAGGGGTATGCGGTCACGGCGCTTGATATATCTGAAACTAACGCGCAGCGCCTGCGTGACCAGGGCATTAAGGTGGTCATTGCTGACCTCACCAGGCCGGAGTCGATCAAGGGTATCTGCAAGGATATGGATATCATCATCCACCTGGCGGCCTGGCTGGGTCCCTGGGGAAAACAGAAGAGGTTTTACGATGGCATTTACGTATCCACACAATACTTGCTGGATGCGATAGAAGATAATCGGCCGCACTTTGTATATTTCAGCTCCTTCTGTGCGGCCGGGGCCGGTGGCAGGACCGACCACCTGCGCTACCACCGGGAGGACGATTACGAGTTCAGGACGGGCAATTCCTATTACGGTGACTATAAATATGATACGGAGAAGCTCGTATATCAGTACCATGATAAAGGGAAGATTTCGGCCACGGTCATCCGTCCGTCCAATGTCATCGGCCCGGGCAGCATCTGGGTAACCAATACTATCGATGTCATGCAGAAGAGCACAAAATACCCTATGATCGACAGTGGTGTATATAATGCCAGCCTGGTGTATGTGGAAAACCTGGTGGACGGCGTGATGCTGACGCTGCAGAAGGACGCCGCGCGGGGACGGACTTACCATTTCCGCGATGACTACACAGTTACCTGGCGCAAGTATACTCTTGACCTGGCTGCCATAGCCGGGAAGAAGATCAATATCTCCGACATCCCTTTTAGCGCGGCCTGGGGTCTGGGCACTATCAATGACAAATTGCTGCGTCCTCTGGACGCTAAATTCGAGATATGCCGGAATACCGTCGGCCTGGTCGGCCGCGCCAACGACGTAGACACATCGAGGGCACAGAAAGAGCTTGGCTGGAAAACACGGATGAGTTATGCTGAGGCCATGGATATTTCGGGGCCGATCTCCGCGGTGCGTATGGTGGATATCCCGGAACCGAAGTTACCCTCGGGCGACTGGGTAAAGATAAAAGTCAGGCGCTGCGGGGTCTGCGCCAGTGATGTCAATACCGTCATGTTGAAGAATTCGCCGGCCTGGTCAGCCTATACCTCATTCCCCTCGGTCCTGGGGCACGAGATTGCGGGGACTATCGCCGGGGCCGGCGCCGGTGTACCGGGTTTGCAGGCCGGTGACCTTGTAACCGTCTGCCCGGTGCTTAACTGTAAGGTGAGGGGCATCGAAGCGGAATGCAGCGCATGCCGGTTGGGGTTGTCCAGCTGCGAGAATTTCGCGGAGGGTAAGCTGCCGCCTGGCACGGCGCTGGACGTATGTGCAGGGACATCGGGCGGGTTTGGCGAATACATTATCGCTCATAAAAGCCAGGTTTATAAAATACCGCAGGGCATCAACCCCGAAACCGCGGCCCTGATTGAGCCCTTCGCCATCGCCCTGGAGGCCGTGCTTTCCAACAAACCGCAGAAAGATGAGCAGGTATTAGTCATCGGCGGAGGCGTCATCGGTAATATGGTCATCCATGCCATACGCGCTCTGGATATCCCCTGCAAAATAACCGCTGCCGTGAGCTCGAATTTCACCGCGGCACTGGCAACGAAATCCGGCGCCGATCACACAATCTCAGGCAAATATCAGTTGGAGGAGGCAGCGGAGATAACAGGCGGCAAATGTTATAAGCCGCTGCTCGGGCCCACCACCATGATGCGCGGGTTCGACCGCGTTTATGATTGCCTTTCCAAATCAGACAGCGTGACGATGGCGCTGAGGGCGGTCAGGACGGGAGGCGTGGTATCGCTGATCGGTTTATCCAGCGAGGTTAAATTCGACCCTACCATGGTCTGGGTGAAGCTGATTACACTCAAGGGCAGCCTTTATTACGGGTTTCATGACTGCAAAGGCCAAACGAAACATGTGTTTGAGATAGCCATCGACCTTATCAGCAAAAAAGATTTGAAGCTGCAGGACATGGTCACGCATAAGTTCAAGCTGGATGAATATAAGAAAATGATGGATGTTAATATCCACAAGGGCAAATACAAGGCTGTCAAGACCATGTTTGTCTATGATTAATATTGACAGGGGCCTGTTATTGTCCTGTATCATTGCCTTTCGATGCGAAAAAATAATCGATATGGGCACTTGTGGGAGGACATGAATGCCGGATATCTATGACACAATTCACGGGCTGTTGCAGCAGGGTGAAGATGTCGTATTTGCCAGGGTGATAAGCGATAAAGGCTCGGCGCCGCGCGGTACAGGGGCCAGTATGCTCATCAGGCAGAGCGGTGAAATATACGGCACTGTAGGCGGCGGCCTGGTTGAGGCTGCTGCAATGCAGAATGCGCGGGAGTTGTTCAAATCGAAACATTCAACCACTTTTGCCTTTGATATGACCGGGGATTTGCTGGAAGGCAAAATGGTGTGCGGCGGCAAGGTTGAGCTTCTGCTCGAGTTTATTCCGGCCGATACCGGCACGTTAAGTATCTTTGAAACTATCGCAGAGCACAGGCGGGATAACCGCAAGTGCTTCCTGGTCACGCCCCTTCCGGGCCATGGGGGTGTGGGGGGGCGGCACTGGTTGTTGAGCGGCCACGATTCGCCGGTGGGAAACGAGGGGGAAGATACAGAGGTATTGGCCAGGCTCAAGGACAGCGTCCGCGAGCTGACCGGTTCATCGCTGGTCGAGTATGACGGGAAGAGGTACTGGGCCGACGTTATCATAAACGGCGGGACGGTTTATATCTTCGGGGCAGGGCATATCTCCAGGGAGGTGGCCGACCTGGCGCTGCGCGTGGGGTTTAACGTTGTGGTGCTGGATGACCGCGATGAGTATGCTAATGCGCAAAGGTTCGCCAGTCCTATTGAAGTAGTTGTATTGAAATCGTTCGATAAATGTTTCGACGGCCTGCCTGTCGATGCCGGGAGCTATATAGTAATAGTCACCCGCGGACACCTTTGCGACAAGGTGGTGCTGGAGCAGGCGCTGAAAAGCGGCGCCGGCTATATCGGCATGATAGGGAGCGCGCGCAAGCGTGATACTATTTACCGCGCGTTAATGGAGGGTGGGGTCAGCGCGCAACAGATTGAGCAGGTGCACTGCCCCATCGGGGTCAAGATAGACACCGAAACACCCGAGGAAATAGCGGTGAGCATAGTCGGGGAGCTTATCGACATAAGGGCGCAGATGAGGCGATGGAAAAACCAGGCATCACGGCAATAATACTGGCGGCCGGCCATTCCAGCCGGATGGGTGTATTCAAACCGCTGCTCGACCTGGGAGGACGGCCTGTAGTGACCCGCATAGTGGAAACATGCAGGCAGGCCGGTATCGATGAGGTTATCGTTGTAGCAGGTTACCGCAAAGAGCTGATAATCCCGGTCATTGAAGGGGCAGGCGCGCGGTCGGCCGTCAACGACCGTTATGAAGAAGGCATGTTTTCCTCTGTTATCGCCGGTATATCGGCGATGGAACAGGGGCCACAGGCCTTTATCGTCTTGCCCGCCGATATCCCCCTGGTGCGCGCTGCAACTATCCGCAGCCTGGTCAACAGGTTTATGGAGGGGAAAAACAGGATTCTGGTACCATCATTCCGGGGGCGCAAAGGGCATCCTCCGCTTATCTCCGCCGGGCTACAGGGGGCGATAATGGGGTTCACAGGCGAAAACGGCCTTAAAGGCGCGCTGGAGAAGTTGGAATCAGAGACAGTGAAAGTGGAGGTGCCCGATGGCAATATACTCTTCGATATCGATAATCCTGCAGATTACGGGGAACTGAAGGAGAGATGGAAGCGGCGTGAAATCCCGTCTGAGCCTGAGTGCGAAGCCCTGATGGAGCTGATGCCGGGCATGGACGAACACACAAGGCAGCATTGCCGGGCCGTGGCTAAAATAGGCTGCCGTATCGCAGATTGTCTCAATAGTGCCGGCGCGGGTATCGACAGGGAGATCGTGCTGGCGGCAGCGCTGCTGCACGACCTGGCCAGGGGAAAGCCGGGCCACGCCCGCGAGGCCGCCCGCATAGTCAGGGAGGCCGGATTTCATGGGATTGCGGAAGCTATTATCACCCATATGGACATCGAACCGGGTCATGGTAAGGATATCAGCGCCGGGGAAATCCTTTTCCTGGCCGACAAGCTGGTGAGCGGGGACAGGCCCGTAAGTCTTGCTGACCGCTTTGCGCAGGCAACGGCCAGGTATGGTGATGACAGGGACGCGCTCGATGCTATCGGGACCAGGTATAATAATGCCCGGCTCATACAGGAGCGTATCGAGGCCAGGGCGGGCCGGCCGCTCCAAAACAGTCATTGCGAGGAGCCCGCAGGCGACGAAGCAATCCATGGGCAATCCGTCCCCTGATTAAGATATTTTGAATATACAGTATTTTATTGGAAAAGTGGCTGCCCCGGCCTTGCTGGCATTGGTTTTCGCGGGCGCCTTATTGCCTGCGTGCACACCAGCGGCGTCACCAGCAAAAACCGAGATTATGGTCTTTGCCGCCATGAGCTTAAAACAGCCGTTCAGCCAGGCGGCCCCGCTATTCGAGGCGGAAAACCCCGGGGCAGTCCTACAATTCAACTATAGCGGCAGCGGAACACTGGCTGATCAGATTGCCTCCGGTGCGTCGGCTGACGTATTCGCTTCCGGCGGCATGAAAGAGATGGATATGCTTGCTGAAAAGGGCCTGGTTGACAGGGATACCATGCGGGTCTTCGCGGCTAATTCGCTGGTTCTGATCGCCCCGCTTGATCACAGTGAGGCTTTACATGGCTTTAGCGACCTGGTGCTACCGCAGGTCAGGCGCATCGCCGTGTGCGACAGCAGGCTGGCGCCGGCCGGCCTGTATACCGATGAAGCTTTTAAATATTACGGGATAGGGGACAATATCTCTGGCAAGCTTATCCCCAGCGCCCAGGTGGCCCAGGTATGCGATTACACTGCTCGCGGGGAAGTCGATGCAGGGGTGGTTTACCTTACCGATTACATGGCCAGGAAGAGCGGGCTGGCTTTGATTGAGCAGGCCCCGGAGGCAGCGCACAGCAAGATCGAATACCCTGCCGCGGTTATGAACAACAGTGTCAATAAAGGCTATGCAATTAGGTTCGTCAGTTTTTTATGCTCGGAGAAATGTGGCAAAATACTGTCCGGTTACGGATTTAAGACCGTGACCGCAGGCAATTGACGGATATGGAACAGGTGCTTTTTTCAGTCAGGTTGTCGTTCCAGGTCGCCATCATCGCGACCATATTCTCCGTCGTCTTCGGTTGCGTCTTCGCCTACCTGCTGGCGCGCAGGAATTTTTACGGTAAGGAACTCGTCGATGTCGTGCTGACCCTGCCGCTGGTATTGCCGCCCACGGTCACCGGCTACATATTGCTGGTGCTCTTTGGCGCCAGGGGGCTGCTGGGTGGTTATATATACAGCCTCACGGGCTATACACTGATGTTCACCTGGCAGGCGGCGGTGCTTTGCTCATTTATAGTTTCCCTGCCGCTGATGATCAAAACCACCCGCGCGGCTTTCGAATCTGTGGATGAGAAGCTACTGCAAGCCTCGTATATCATGGGCTATTCCGAGTTGCACACATTTTTCCGTATACTGCTGCCTCTCTCGCGCAGGGGTTTGTACGCGGGGGCTATACTGGCCTTCGCGCGCGCGCTGGGCGAATTCGGGGCCACGCTCATGCTGGCCGGCAATATCGAGGGCAAAACGGATACCATGCCCCTGGCGATTTATGCCGACGTTGCCGGTGGCGACTGGAACAGGGCCTGGGGCATGGTGCTGCTTTTCACGCTTATCTCCGCTGTGTTTCTTTACACGGCTAATAAACTGGTGGGAAAACAGCGATGGGCTTAGAGCTTAAGATAGAGACGCGCTTGCCCGGCTTTGAATTGGACGTAGAATGGAGTATGGGCAGCGAACTTGTCGTGCTCTTCGGCTACTCCGGTTCAGGCAAGAGCATGACGCTGCGTACCATTGCCGGCATCCAGCGGCAGGACAGCGGTTACATACGCCTCAACGGCCGCCCGCTTTTCAGCAGCGGACAGAATATCAACCTGGCGCCGCAGCAGAGGCTGGTGGGCTACGTATTCCAGGACCTGGCGCTGTTTCCCCATATGACGGTGCAGGGCAATATCGTTTACGGGGCCAGGGGAATGGACAGGAGGGCAGCCAAAGACAGGGCTGCCGAGATGATGGAGCTTTTCCAGCTTTCTGCTCACTGCGGCAAGTACCCCCACGAGATATCGGGCGGGCAGAAGCAACGGGTGGCCCTGGCCAGGGCGCTGGCGCGCAAACCGGAGTTGCTGCTGCTCGATGAGCCCTTTTCTTCCCTGGATAACCCGCTGCGCCTGGAGATGCGGCGCTGCCTGGCCCGGGTGATCAGGGAGGAGGTCCGGGTTCCGACCATACTTGTTACGCATGATATCCTGGAAGCCTACACACTCGCCGAGAGGGTGCTCATCTATGCCAACGGCCGGGTCGTGCAGTCAGGCCGGCCGGAGATGGTATTCAACAACCCGGTTAATGATGAAGTATCATCATTGGTGAGCCTCAAAAATCTCTACCCGGGCTATATTTTTACTTAGTATCAGCAACACCGGGTGCAATTAACCGCTAAAGGGGAAATGCTATGAAAACTGAAGGATCACGCATAGAATCGTTGAGGAAAGATTTGAGCCGGCTGCTGGGGGGCGGCAAGGTTAGAACCGAACCGGAGGACCTGCTGGCCTACTCCAGCGACGCCACCCGTTACTATGCGCAGGGCAAACCTGAGGCGGTGGTGCTGGTGGAGTCGGTTGACGATGTCTGTAAAGTGCTCAGTTATGCCAATCAGTGTGCAGTGCCGGTTACACCTCGCGGTGCGGGCAGCGGCCTCTCCGGCGGTTCAACGCCGATCAAGGGCGGCATCGTGCTGGACATGAAGCGCATGAACAAAATACTTGAGATAAGCAAAGGCAATATGACGGCCCGCACCGAGAGCGGAGTGGTGCTGGCCAATTTCCACCGGGCCGTGGAGAAAGAGAGGCTTTTCTACCCGCCCGATCCCCAGAGCATGGACGTCTGCACACTGGGCGGCAACGTGGCCTGCCGCGCCGGCGGCCCGCGCGGCGTCAAATACGGGACCACTCCCAACTACGTGCTCGGCCTGGAAGCTGTGCTGCCCGATGGCTCGGTCATCAATACCGGCGGTATCAGCGTCAAGCAGGCCAACGGGTACAACATCACGCAAATACTTACAGGGTCGGAAGGGACGCTGGCCGTCATCACCAAGGTCAACCTGCGCCTATTGCCGCTTCCACCCGAGCGTCAGACCATGATTGTGGTGTGTGATAGCGCGCAGCTTGCCGCTGAAATGGTGTCGCGCATTATTTACGAGGGAGTTGTACCGGCGGTACTGGAATACCTGGAGGTCGGTGCGATCTGGCTGATGAATACCTACAGTCCCATCCCCGTTGCACAGGACGGCCAGGTGTACCTGCTGATCGAAGTGGATGGCACAGCGGCCATCGTAGCCGAAGATATCGGAGTCATTAAGGGCATAGCGGAGAAGATGGGTGCCCGCGAGATCAAGATTATCGACGACAAAAAGCAAGCCGCGGGCATCTGGAAGGCGCGAAGGAACCTCTCGCCGCTTGTTCTGCGCATCTTCCAGAAATCCATTTCCGAGGACGTGACCGTGCCTCGTGATAAGATACCTGAGATGGTGAAGGCAGTCCGCGAGATAGGCGCCTCACTGGGTGTCCCGGTGGGTATGAGCGGGCACGCCGGCGACGGTAATATCCACCCCGGAGTGCAGTTGTATGAGATTACCCCCGAGATGGAGCAGAAGGCCGAGGAGGCCATCAGGCTGATGATCGAGAAGGGCATCGAGCTGGGCGGCACTATATCCGGCGAGCACGGCATCGGCCTGCATAAGTCAGCCTACCTAGAAAAGGAGTTGGGCAAGGACCAGATAGAGCTGATGAAGCGAATCAAGTATGCTTTTGATCCCAAGGGAATCATGAATCCCGGCAAGATCTGGACGGAGGCATAGTCTTGATCGGCGACCTTGATTACTATAAGGGGCTGGTGGAGAAATGCTCTCACTGCGCGCTGTGCGAGGCGGTCTGCCCGGTTTACCTGGAGGACATGCTGGAGACGCATGTGGCCCGCGCCCGCGTCGATATCATCTACCAGACACTGTATAAAAAGTCCATGCCGGTCACCCCGCGCGTAAGGGAGATTATCGACCGCTGCCTGCTCTGCACGAGCTGCACGCAGGACTGCGGGGGGGCCGTGCCCGTGCACGAGATAATCATCACTGCCCGGGCTGCCCTCTACGGCGGCAGGAAGCATGACCCGCTGCGGGACTATTTTATCCGGGAGATGATGGAGAAGCGCGGCATCAAAGGGTTCCCGGCCTTGATGCTGGCTGCGGCGCAGAAGCTGCATGTCGCGCCCGGGGGCTTCCCGAAGGTCAGCCTGCGTACCTTTGACAGCCTGTATCATGGCAGATACCCGCCCACGGGCAAAAAGCGTGCCAAAGTGGCCTATTTCACGGGCTGTGCGACCAATACCATGGATGTGGAAACCGGTGTAGCGGTAATGAAGGTGCTGGGCCATAACGGCATTGAGGTTGTGATACCGGATAAGCTGATGTGCTGCGGCATCCGCGCCCTGGGAGAGGGGGATATCAAAACTGCGCAGAAGATAGTGCGCAATAATATCGCCATACTGGCGGAACAGGAGGTTGATGCGATTATTGTTGATTGCACTTCCTGCGGTATGATGCTGCGCTCCGAGACAGCCAAATTGCTGCCCGCCGATGACCCGCTGCTCGCTAAAGCCGTTGCCCTCTCGCCTAAAGTGTTCGAGGTCAGCGATTACCTGAATACCATCGGACTGGCCGTTGAGCCGGGGCCACTGGCGGAGAGCTTCACTTACCACGTGCCCTGCCATCGTGGCTGGACTCCAACACTTAATGATGCCCCCTTACAATTGCTGGCCGGTATACCCGGCTTAAAATACAGCGCCATGGAAGAGCCGGAGAAGTGTTGTGGTGCGGGAGGGGCCTTTTTCATGGACTATTCCGGCCTCTCGCGTGGAATCAGGAAGCGAAAACTGGATGATATAACCGGCACCGGCGCTGCTGTGTTGATATCGCAGTGCCCGGGCTGCCGTTCTTACCTGTCAGCCGGGCTGGGCAAACGCTGGAAAACAGTTCATCCTGTTACGCTGCTGCGCCGCGCATACGGCCTATGAATTCCTATCTGAGCCCTCAAGTCAGAGGCTAATTACCTCGTTGAAATCCATAACACGCACCTCGGTGTCGGGGCATTTCTCCTTTACCTGTGCGACGAAGGGGGCGATATCCACGTAAGTTGAGATGGGCGGGTAGAAGTCGTCCTGGTGGTGCGGTATGACCAGGCGCGGCTTCAGCACGCGGACGTATTCCAGTACTATGTCGCAGATGTGCGTGTGTCCCTGCAGCGGCACGAGCAGTAGGTCTATCGGGCGGGCGGCGAGCCGTTGCAGTTCCTCGGGAGTGGACCCTCCGCTGCCGAAATGGTGCATCGTGTAACCGTCGATGGTAAACCGCCAGCTCAGCACCTGGCCTGCAGGGTAGCTGCGGCCGATTGCGGACAAACGGCCGTAACTGAGGCCGACGCGCCAGAGGGTGCGGGCAACCAGCGGGATATCGAATTTAACGTGCCGGCTGAAAAAAGCTTCTGCTTTGTAGCCGCCGAAATCAGCAGCATATCCGTCAACCCCAACAGCGGTTATGCGGCTGCTGTCGGCCCCCTCCCTGACCAGCGTCTCGGCGGCTGTCTCCGAGCAGTAAACAGTGGATTTGCCCTGGGCCATAATAGCCGGTACATCGTAAAGATGGTCGAAGTGGCCATGCGTGATAAAGATCTGTCCCTCACCCGAGAGTTCCTGCGGTTGCATAGTCTGTACCGGCCTGGCCTTTTCGTTGCGGCTAAGATAGGGATCTATCAGAAATAATTGATCACCTGTTTCAACCTTGAATCCGGCAGTTCCCAGCCATTGCAGTTTCATGTTTCCAACCTCCTTGTGTACGGATGTTCTTTGAATTTTACCGAAGCCGGCGCGGAATTGAAATGAAACATAAATTGCTGGCATAAGCAGTTGATATAATGCATTTCCGTTGATAAAATGGCCAGCAGTATTAGATCTTCAATACTCTTGAAGATGCAGGGAGGTTCAGCCGTGACACGTGGCGCAGTTATCTTCCTATTGGGCGTTATCCTGTTTTTATTTGGTGGATACATTACGCTTGATTGGTTTCAGTTCATCACGGGCATCGCCAATTTTGCCAGGCCTGAATTACCGTATGTGCGTGCTACTAAAGTGGCAGTGTCTTTCCTTTCGGCCATACTCGTCTTTATCATCGGGAGGGATGGTTTTGACAGGAAGGATACCATCCGTCTGATACTCGTCTATGCTGCCATTGCAATCGGGGATATCTTCCTGGTCTTCGATATCAATATGGTGGGGATGCTGGTGTTTGCTGTTGCCCACGTGTTTTTTATTATCCGCAATGGCTGGGGTTTAAGAGCTTACCTGACCGCTAAATCAGGCATAAACAGGTTTTGGGATATTGTCACGGCTTTCATTATCCTTGCCATAGCGGGCGGCATCATGGGTGGCTTTTTCCTGCCTGTTATGGGTGGCGGACTAATGTTTTATATGCTGCTGGGTTACAGCGTATTTCTGGGTGTCTCGCTCTGGATGGCCTGGGCTGCCGTCAGGATCGGTTATATGCCGAAGGGCAATGCCTGGCTGGCGGCCATCGGCCTGAGCTGTTTCTTTGTCAGCGATCTGTTGGTCGGCGTGCATTTTGCCACGCAACCGGGCAGGGATCAGACCTTCGCCATATATTTAACCTGGATTTTCTATACGCCCGGGTTGGTGCTACCTGCCCTGAGCGGTTACAGGCTTAGCAGGATCACCGGATAGCAGAAAAATTTAGCATCATGCTTGTTTTATAGCTGGCCTG
>JAPLHK010000096.1:0-9359 GCA_026389715.1 Chloroflexota bacterium | reverse complement strand
ACGCCCGCCAGCATCAGCCCGATTGCGGCGGCCACGAAGGATGCCTGGTAGCTTCCCGTAGCGTCGAATATGTTTCCCGCTATCCACGGCCCGAAGCCGAAGCCGATGCCGTCGGATACCATCAGCGCTGCGAAAACCGAGCCGAGGGCCTTTCCTCCAAAGGTAAAGCGTGTGATGCGTACCATCTGGGTGACGAAGCCGCTGTAAGTGACGCCGAAAATGGAGGCAAAAACGTAGAAAGACCAGGCCGTATTGGAAAAGGCTACGTAGGCTATATTCAACCCCAACAGAATGATGCAGAAAAGCATGATAGGCTTGATGCCAATGCGATCCGAAAGGACGCCCGAGACCAGCCGGCCGGCCAGGCCGAAGATACCGATGAGCGTGAGAAGGGTATTGGCGCCATGCCGGAGTCCTCAGCATATGGGACCAGGTGCAGCATCACCAGACCAAGGCTGGAGAGAAAGAGCAGGAAGGCGACGAATATCATCCAGAATTGGCGGGTGCGGAACGCTTCGGAAACGCTGAGCCCGGTTTCAAGGTCGGATGCCTGTTTGTCGGCAGCGTTTTCAGGCTCAAACAGCATTCCTTCGACCTCGGAAGTGCGCGGGGGATTGCGCATCATGAGTGTAGCGGGAATGCAGATAACAGCTACAGCTATACCGGCCATCAGTAAGGCCGGTCGCCAGCCTGTGGTAGAAATCAAATAGCTTATCAGCACCGGGATGGTGGCCGTGCCCAGGCTGATGCCCAGTGTGGCTATGCCCACTGCCAGTCCCTGCTTTTTGTTAAACCATAGCGAGACCAGCGCGACCGGTATGGCGAAGGAAGCGCTGATGCTGAGGCCGACCAGCAGGCCGGTGAAGATGTACAACTGCCACAGCTCTGTGATCCAGGAGCTCAATATCAGGCCCAGGCTCAGGCAGCCGGCCGATACGGCCAGCACCCACTTGTAGCCGTAGCGGTCGGCCAGTATGCCGGTCAAGGGCAGGGTTATAGCGTAAGCAAGTCCCGCCACCAGCATGACAACCGAGCCCAGTCCCCTGGACCAGCCGAACTCGTTGACGATGGGCAGGAAGAAGACGCCGTAACTGAAATTCACTCCGCAGGTAATAAAGGTAATGAGGAAAGCTGAGGTTACGATGACCCAACCGTACTGCACGCCCCTTCTTTCGCTCATCGAACGTTCAACCTATCTCTTTTATAAAAACTACGCGGTCACGGCCTGGCCCGGCATAGTCTTTCACGACCGGCAGTCCCTGGCTATTTGGCTCTCCTGAGGGTAACATGCCGATGCTCCTGTGGAAATCGATGGAGAGGGTATTTACCGGGCTGGTAATGGCCTTAAGCCCGGTGCATCCCCGTGAACGGGCGTACTGCTCGAAATGGGCATACAGGCGGTTGGCCAGCCCCTGCCGGCGGAAGCCCTGCCTGACTGACAGCAGGTGCACATAGCCGACTGGTTCGGTCTGGGATAGGAAGCCGAAAAGGTAGGCCATCACCCGGTTATCGTCTTTGATAACGAAGGCCGAATTGCCGAACTCGTAGATAGTGGTGGGGTGATGCAGGGCTATAGTGCGGTCGTGCTCCCAGAACTGGTCGAATTCGATGAGTATCTGGTCGAAATCCTCTTTACTGCAGATAGATATATCCATTTTCGGGTATCGCGTCCGGGCGTATTGTACCGATTTTGCATGTATCTGTACAACCTACTAAACTGTATTCAATCATCGTCAAGGTGGGAATCGAAACGAAATAGCTATGGACCATCCGGCTGATTTATTTTGGAGTTTGCCACCCGAGGAGGTACTAAGGCAACTCGGATCGACCCGGGGGGGTTTGACGTCCGTTGAAGCTGCAGGCAGGTTGAAACAATATGGTCCCAACTCGCTTAAACGGGGTCCGCGTTTCACCACGTTTTCGCTCTTGCTGGGGCAGTTCAAGAGCCCGATAATACTTATCCTGCTGGCTGCCACGGTGCTCGCCCTTTTCTTGGGCGACCCGGTCGATGCTGTCATCATCCTTGTCATCATTCTGGTTAGTGGACTGCTGGGATATTGTGCCAGGTGATGTTGTTTTGCTAAACGCCGGGAATATGCCCCCGGCCGATTGCCTGATCATCGAATCGAAAGACCTGTTTGCGGATGAGGCAACGTTAACGGGTGAGACTTACCCGGTGGAAAAAGAGGCGGGGTTATCGCCCGCAGGCACAACGCCGGGCGGACGCACGAATGTACTCTATATGGGAACACACGTGATCAGCGGCGCTGCCACAGCGGTTGTGGTGAAGACCGGCAGTGACACGGAATTCGGTAGGATATCATCCAGGCTGAAGCTGCGGCCGGCGGAAACCGAGTTTGAGCGGGGAGTCCGTAGGTTTGGGTACCTGTTGATGGAAGTGACCCTGATCCTGGTACTGGCTATTTTTGGCATCAACGTCTTTTTCAAAAGACCGATCATCGAAGCGTTCTTGTTTTCCCTGGCTTTGGCGGTGGGACTGACGCCTCAACTGCTGCCTGCCATTATCAGTATCAACCTTTCCCACGGCGCAAGCAGGATGGCGAAGAAGAAGGTCGTTGTCAAAAGGCTGGCTTCCATTGAGAATTTTGGCAGCATGAATGTCCTCTGCGCCGATAAAACCGGGACGCTTACCGAAGGGGTGGTGCTCCTCGATGCGACCCTGGATGCAGATGGAAAAGACAGCGGCAAAGTGCTGCTGCTGGCATATCTCAATTCCTTATATGAGTCCGGCTTCGCCAACCCCATCGACCGGGCGGTGCGCTCAGGGCGCAAGCCAGACATATCGGGTTACGAGAAACTGGATGAAGTGCCCTATGATTTCATCCGCAAACGACTGACAGTGCTGGTGGCTAAAAACGGGCTTTCCGTCATGATTACCAAGGGGGCGCTGGAAAATATCCTGGAAGTGTGTTCCTCTGTTGAAATCAGCGGGAGAGTANNNCGGTAAATATAGATGCGGCGCTTGATGGAATAAATACCCGTTACAGGGAGTTGAGTGAGCGGGGCTTCCGCACGTTGGGGATTGCTTATAAAGAGGCAGGCAGCCTGCGGGTAATTAACAGGGAACATGAGAAGGGGATGACTTTCCTGGGTTTCCTGGTTTTTTCAGACCGGCTGAAAGAAGGGATCTCGGCAACGATAAGCCGCCTGAAGCATGCCGGCGTCGAGCTGAAAATCATCAGTGGCGATAACCGCTTTGCAGCAGCCAATATCAGCGGCCAGGTAGGTTTAGACGGGACAAGGATGCTCAGCGGACCTGATATCAGCGTTATGAGCGATGAAGCGTTGCTGGGGAAGGTCAATGAGGTGGACGTTTTTGCCCAGGTCGAGCCGAATCAGAAAGAACGCCTGATTACTGCTTTGAAAAAGGCCGGCAATGTGGTAGGTTATATCGGTGACGGCATCAACGATGCTTCGGCGCTGCACGCGGCGGACGTGGGCATTTCAGTTGATACTGCGGTGGATGTGGCCAAAGACGCCGCCGACATCGTCCTCCTGGAGAAAGATTTAGCTGTGCTGGAGGATGGAATGAGGGAAGGCCGTATGACCTTTGCCAATACCCTGAAATACGTATTCATGGCCACCAGCGCTAATTTTGGCAATATGTTCAGCATGGCCGGCGCCTCACTGATAATGCCCTTCCTGCCTCTTCTGCCCAAGCAGGTGATGCTGACCAACCTGCTCACCGACCTGCCCGAGATGACGATTGCTGCTGATAACGTCGACCGTGAACTGGTGGAGAAGCCGAGGCGGTGGGACATCAAGTTCATCCGCAACTTCATGCTTGTCTTCGGTTTAATCAGTTCAATATTCGACTTTTTGACGTTCGCGGTATTATTGCTTATCCTGCATGCCTCCCCGGAGCAATTTCGCGCCGGCTGGTTCATCGAGTCCGTGATATCGGCCTCCGTTATTGTGCTGGTCATCAGGACGCGCCGTTTTTTCCTCAGGAGCAGGCCGGGCAAATACCTTATCATGGCAACCCTGCTGGTAGTGGCCGCAGTCCTCGTTTTGCCCTATACCGGGATTGGGAGTCTGTTCGGCTTTGCGCCCCTGCCTGCCTATTTCCTGGTTATCGTCGCGGCAATCGTGCTGACATATGCCGGGTTTGCTGAGATAGCCAAGCATATTTTTTACAGAAAGATGAAATTGTGATGCGGCGCCCTACCAGATCAGGGTGCTGCTGTAACTATCCTGGTGCGCTGGGGCCGTGCTTCTTGATATCGTACATGGCCGAATCCGATTTCCTCATCAACGTTTCCATATCCATACCGTCGTCGGGATAAATGGCAATACCTATGCTGACATCAATGCTCAGGCGGTGTCCCTCTATGATAAAAGCCCCTTTAAAAGCTGCGACGATTTTAGAGATTATGCTCGAAACGCTGTCAGATTGATGAAGTTCGGGCATGAGCAGCATGAATTCGTCGCCGCCCATGCGGGCTATGGTATCTCCTGAACGTAAAATGCCGGTCAGGCGCTGTCCCACTGCCTTGAGGAGCTCATCTCCGACGTGGTGTCCGTGCGTATCGCTTATTTTTATTGCGTTGAGCCTGTGCCAGCGCCACGTGCAGGCGGTCGTTGAGCAGAACGCGGTTGGGCAGCCCGGTGAGGAAATCGTGGGTGGCCATATCGGCAAGGCGCTGCTGGAACTCCATGCGCTCGGTGACATCACGGCTGACAGAGTTGAAGCCGATAATTGTCCCGTTCTCGTCCTTGAGCAGGTCGATTGAGCTCTCTACGAAGATAACCTTGCCGTCTTTGCAGATGCTCTTGTGCAGGAAGTCTTTCTTGGGGATGCCTGTAGTATAGACCTCGTTGTAAGCCGCCTGCGTATTGGCGAGATCCTCAGGGGGAGTTGTAAAGCGGTAATTTTTACCATGCAGCTCATCCCTCGCATAACCGAGCCTGTTGCTGGCGGACAGGTTGACGAAAGTGTAGTTTCCCTTGAGGTCAACTTCGAAATAGGAGTCCTGCATGTGCTCGAGTATGGTCCGGAACCGTTCCTCGGAGCGGCGCAGGGCGTCCTCCAGTTTCTTGCGCTCGCTGATGTCGATTCCCATGCCGACCAGGTATGATTTATTACCGACCGTGACAGGAGCGCCGGTGAGTAAATATGGTATTTCACGGCCATCAGCAGTCAACACTTTGGCTTCCACCTGCGTGACGCCCTCTCTGAATATATCGGATATAACCCCGGCGACCACTGGCCTGTCCGCCTCCGCGATTGTCGCGAGGGCGTTCATGCGGGCCATTTCCCCGGCTGAATAGCCGAGCACAATCTCCTGGTTCTTGTTCCAGCGTATGATATCTCCTTTTTCGTCAAGCGCATAAAAGATACCCGGCGTGCTGTCTATTACCGACGAGGAAAAATCCTTTTCCTCCAGCAGTTTCTGCTCCAGTTCCTTACGCTCGGTAACGTCGCGGGATATGCTCCTGAACCCGATAGGCTGTCCCTTTCTGTTTTTCCTCAGTGAAACGGAGGTCTCAGCATAAAATATGCTGCCGTCCTTGCGGAGTCCCCTGTGCGCAAAACCTTTATTATATTCACCTGTCTTAAATACTTGGTTAAACGCAGCAAAAAGTATTTCAGTTTCGCCAGGCGGAACCGTCATGCCGTAGTTCTGGCCGATTATTTCATCCCGCGCATAACCCAGGTTGGCGCATACAGCGTCGTTAACAAAGGTAAAGTTGCCGGCCAGGTCTACTTCATAGTAGGCTTCGTACATCTCCTCGAGGATGGTGCGGTAACGCTCCTCCGATTGACTCAGGGCTTCCTCAAGCTCTTTGCGCTCGGTGATGTCCCGGCTGATAGAGTTGAAGCCGACCGGCCTTCCGTTCTCGTCTTTCAGTAGTGATATTGAGGATTCAGCATAACCTGAGACGCCGTCCTTCCTGGTAACCTTGTGTGCAAAGCTCCGGTTAGGTTCACCGGTCATGAAAACCTGGTGAAACACGTCAAAGACGCGTTTTGCCTCCGCTTCTGACATTATCATTCTATAGCTGCTGCCGATTAATTCGTCCATAGTATAAAAAAGATGGCGGGATGTCGCGTCGTTGACGAAAGTGAAATTGCCCGCCAGGTCAACCTCGTAGTATGAATGCTGCATGTTTTCAAGGATGTTGCGGAACCGCTCTTCAGAGCGAACCAGCGCCAATTCCAGATGTTTGCGTTCACTCACGTCCCGTCCGACGCAAATATAGCCGGTCGGTTTGCCGTTGTCGTCCCTTAACAATGCGACAGAAGACTCAACGAAGAACTCCAGGCCATCCTTGCGTCTCACCCTGTGTGAAAATGCGGTATCCGGGTTGCCCGAATCGTAGATGCGGCGAAATACCGTCGAAACAGCCTCGGCATCGCTTTCAGGGATGATAACGTGGTAGTCCCTGCCGGTCAGCTCATTCCGTTTATACTGCAGGATACGGCACATAAAGCTGTTGGTATAGGCGAATCTGCCGGCGAGGTCCACTTCGAAACAAGCATCGTGCATCTGGTCAAGTATGGCCCGGTGGCGTCCCTCTGCCTTTGCCAGGGTACTCTCGAGTTCTTTGCGCTGGTTGATATCCATAAAGCTGCCCAGCGCCGCCCGCTGCCCCGCATATTCAATCGATGTTATCCTCTCCATCACCCACATGGCGTCGCCGTTCTTTTTTATAAAACGGTATTCGTAGGGGTGCAGGCCGCGGCCTTTCTTCAGACGGGTGACCGCCTGTTTTTTTACGGAGTTGCGGTCGTCGGGATGGACCAGGTCGAGGGGGGTTTTGCCGTCCAACTCCGCCATGGAATAGCCCGAGAGCTCTTCAAAGAAGGGGCTGATATAAGCGAATTTGCGATCCTGCACGATGTAGATACCGGCGCCCGTGCTCTGCATCAGGGCCTCTGCGAGCGGCGATCCGACAACCTGATTTGCGGATTTACCCTGCACTTGCTTGAGCTCTTTTTTTGGCGATGGCTTACGGATGCGCGGCATGTTTTATGACTCTTGGCACGGCCTCATCAATCACAATTGAAACGGTGCGTATATCATAATTCAGTTGTTGTACGATTGCAAATTTTGCAGCAGGCGCCAATCGTAGATCCAATTAAATATTAAATGAATATCGAATAAGCCTGATTTAAGTATACATTGACAGTAATGTCAGGGACTATTAATATAATGGCTAAATCTATTAGTAAAGCAGGTTAAAGGATAAGAAGGGCAGGTAAAAAGGTGGAAAGGACTATCCCGCAAATTAAATTGGAATGATCAATAAATAATAGTATGGGAGCGAAGCTTTTATGATCAAATCAAGATTGTGTGATCTCGTCGGTATCAGGTATCCCATTATCCAGGCCGGGATGGGCCCCTTCAGCAACAACAATCTTTGTGTTGCCGCAGCAAATGCAGGTGTCCTAGGACTGCTTTCCACAAGCGGCATTTTTGATAAAGATATCCAGCCATGGATTTACAAAGCCTTTGTGGAAACCGCCGGCGCTAATTTCGATGACGATATGGCTACAGTCCTGGAAAAAGTACTTAAACGGACATACAACCTGGTCAAAGATAAAGGCGGTATTTTCGGCATCAACGTGATGGTTTCAGCGGAGCTTCGTACCCAGGCAAACGTCATGATTGATACAGCCATCAGGGTCCGCGAAGAGAACCCCGATATTAAGAAACATTTCAAGGTGATCTTTACCTCAGCGGGCGATCCTGTTGGGTGGAAGGAAAAAATAAAGGGAGCGGGATTTACATGGATGCACGTTGTTCCATCTGTTAAGGGAGCGCTGCGCTGCAAGAAAGCTGGTGTCGACGTGATAGTAGCTTCTGGCCATGAAGGCGGCTTCCATACCTCGTGGGAACCGGTCCACTCGATGATTCTGCTTCCAGCCGTGGTGGAAACAGTTTCCGACAAGGAGACCCTGGTTGTTGGCGCCGGTGGATTCTGTGACGGCAGGACACTGGCGGCCGCACTGGTTATGGGCGCAGACGGCGCGCAGATGGGGACACGCTTCCTATCAACACAGGAGAGCGATTTCCACCAGATCTGGAAGGAGGGCGTTGTGGCTGCTGAGGACAGAGGGACACTTGTGGCGCGCGGCTTTGTCGGGCCTGCCAGGTGGTTAAAAACTCCGCGCAGCGAGGAACATGCTAAAAATACTCTTCAGAAATCGCCCGGCGTTTACCTCGGTACTCCAGATGATTTTACCACGGTCGATATGTCTTTGATTCTATATGAGATTGAATCCATAAAAGCTACCTTCGAAGGGAATAAGGAAAAAGCGCTCATGGCTGCGGGAGAAGTGGCTCAGCGAATTAAAGATATGCCCAGGGTCAACGATATGGTGCAGGAAATTGTCGGGGAGGCAGAAGCCATTCTGAAGGGCGTTCAGACCAGGCTTTTGGCATAAACTGTTAGTCCGAACTACGCTGATAAGTATAGCTGAGGCGGGATGACCAAGTGCACAGGCCGGAGAATTGCAGCCCTTAAGCCCTGTTAAGAAGGACGGTTTCAGATGGAACAATGTAAGTTATTCAGCGATGGTAAATTCGTTGACTCGGCAAAAGGTGGATCAAAGATGGAAAGGACAATCCCGCAGGTTAAATTAGAGTCTGGCGCAGGTCGGGCTGCCAGCAGGTTTCTGAAGGAAAAAGGTATCAGCCTACCCCTGCGCATTGATCTGCGTTTCACTGGCTGCTGTGACGCTTCCTTAGGCCTGCGTGTGGACGATATCAGCACAAGCGATCTGTATGTAGAATTAGAGGGCCTGACATTTATCGTGGACCCCGATGTTTACAATCTTGCCGGCGAGATAACCATAAACTACCTGGAGGAAGAGGGCAGAAAAGGATTTCTACTGACATCTGAGAGGCCGGTCAGCGAATGGGAGGGTTTCGGGGTGAGCGATATACAGGTTTGATTCCATAAAAATTAACGCGTATACGGGCGGGGGCCTGTAATTATTACTAAGTTTAAAGGAGGGTTAAGTTGGAGCAATACAAGCTGTTCATCAATGGCAAATTCATCGACGCGGCAAGTGGAAAAACCTTCGAGTCCATCGACCCCGGCACGGAAACCCCGATAGCCACGGTGGCTCAGGCGGGCAAGGCTGATGCTGAAGCGGCCATTGCGGCCGCGCGCAAGGCCTTTAACAGTGGGGTTTGGAGCGGGCTCACCCCGGCAGCGCGTATGGCGAAAGTCCAGGATTTCGCCGACCAGGTCTCACAACAGGCCCTTCGACTGACGGCAACGGAGTGCATGGACTCCGGCCAGATCTTGAAACTGGCAGGATTTGCACCGTTGCTGGGTGTGGGACTTCTGCGCAACCTCGCCCTGACAGCGGCCACGAAATTCCC
>JAPLHK010000075.1 GCA_026389715.1 Chloroflexota bacterium | reverse complement strand
GTATTAATATACCGGTCCTGATATTAAACTGCGATATGGATGACCCTCGCGCTTTTGCGGAAGGACAGATTCGAACCCGCATCGACGCCTTTATCGAGATGATGGAAGAAAATAAAAAAATTAAAAAATAGACTACTGGAGGTTTTGGATTATGGCAGATAACAAACAGATAGCAGGAAAAATCGCTCTGGTCAGCGGCGCAGGATCAGGAATTGGCCTGGCCCTGGTAAAAGAGCTTGGCAAAAGGGGCGCCACGGTTATCGGCACGGACTTAAAACAAGACAGATTGGATAGTATGCTGCTCGAATTGAAGAACAGCGGAGTTAAAGCCTTCGCTTACAGAGTGGATCATTCAAATCGAGCCGAGGTGGAAACATTGGCGCAGAAGGTGCAGAAAGAGGTGGGCGTAGTGGATATCCTGTGCTGCAACGCTGGTGTAGGCCATGGGGGGAAAATAGATTCTGTAACCCTGGAGCAATGGAAATGGGTGATCGACATTAATCTCTGGGGAGCAATCTATCTGATTCACCTTTTCTTGCCCTCCATGGTTGAACGAAAACAGGGACAGATAATGATCACAGCAAGTGGCGCGGGGCTTTGCCCATTGGGCTTTATGGCGCCATACAGCATGACAAAGGCAGCCATGGTGAGCCTTGTCACCGTTATGCGAATGGATCTTGCAATCCACAACATCAACGTCTCGGCCTTATGTCCCGGTATCATCAAAACAAATGTTATGCAGGATGGCAAGTTGCGGGGAGAACAAAACACGTCGGGGGCGATAGAATTTTATGAAACCAAGGGTCTCGACCCTGCAATGGTGGCCAGGATGGCAGTTAACGGGTTAATAAAGAATAAGGCAATTATCTACGCACCGTGGGATCAGGTAGCGATTCCTTATCTGCTGTATCGTCTTTCCCCCGACCTGGTAATAGGGATTGGCCGCATGCTATCCAAAAAAGGAGCGAATCTCCTTGGCCCTTATTTTAAGGACTAACTCAAACTAAATTACAACAATGAAGGTAGGATAATAAAATGGAACAGAGCCGCCCATATTGGAATATGGAGATTGAACCGCTCCTTAATACACCGGAGATGAAAAAAATTCAATTGGGCAAGCTAAAAACAATGTTAGGCCGCCTCAAGGCAAATGCCCCGTTTTATGCAGATATGCTCACAAAAAGTAATCTGGATCCCGAAAGGCTATCGGGTTTTGAGGAATTCAGGAATAAAACATCGCTTTTTAATAAGGAGGCGCTGAGGAATCTCGTAATGGAATGTGGTGGCGATATCCTGAAAGCGCTCGAACAGATCATGCCGGTAAGTATCGACGATCTGGACTATATGGCAACAACCACAGGAACCTCGGGCATCCCTACCCCGTATCCGTTAACACGCAGCGATATCAATAACATCTGGGGCGAAGTCATGGTCAGGGGAAGCTGGCGGGCAGGTATTCGTTCCAACGATAGGGTACTTTACTGTTTTGCCCTTTCCATGGTGATTGCCGGTATTCCGTCAATGATTGGCATTCAAAATCTCGGTTGTATGATCCTGCCTGTCGGGGCAGAAGCTAAAAGCGAACGAATACTCATGATGCAGGCACTGTTCAGAGGAACGGTTTACGCGGGTACACCCTCTCTTGCCGAATACCTTATCGAGCAGTCGCCCAAGGTGCTGGGAAAACCGGTCGGTGATCTGGGATTCAGGGCACTGGTATGTGGAGGGGAACCGGGAGCTGGGATCCCTGAAGTTAGGGCCAAACTTGAAAATGCGTACGGATGTAGGCTTTATGATTCCGGCGCCGGCTTTGGCTTTTCCTGTGATCATGAGGAATACCAGGGCATGCACTGGCTGGGCGATGATCTCTGCTATTATGAATTGGTTGACCCCGAAACAAAAGCCCCTCTCCCCTTTGAAAATGGTGCCGAAGGGGAAGCGGTTTTCACCAGTCTGGCCGGCGACGGTATGGCGCTCATACGCAACAGCCTGGGCGATATTCACCAGATTTTTACAGACCCCTGCCCCTGCGGCCGTTCCGGTTTCCGTTACAAGGTAATTGGCCGCTCGGATGATATGCTCAAGGTAAAAGGAGTTATGGTTTATCCCGGCAGCATAAAAGGCGTTATTAATGAATTCGTTCCCCGGGTTACCGGCGAAATGCGAATTGTACTGGATGAAAGACCGCCCAGAGTGGTTCCCCCCTTAAAAATCAAGGTCGAGTATGCCGAAGGTACAACTATGCAGGAATTGGAAGCCCTGGCGAACGAAATTACAGAAAGCATGAGCAGACGAATCAAAATCAATCCTCAAATTCTGTGGATTGAGCCCGGCAGTCTGGAGCGAAGTCATTATAAAGGCAAGACGTTTGAAAAATTGTATGAAGCTGAAAAATAATGATGAATAACGCTAAGGAGCAGAATAATTCGTAACGTATTTATTGCCGGCGTCGGCATGACCCGCTTTTCCAAATATCCGGATAAGTCGATTAAGGATCTGACCAAGGCTGCGTTGGACCGGGTCATTGCAGATGCAGGTGTAAAATTAAGTGATATTGAGTCTGCATGGTTCTCCAATTCCGGCTGGGGTTTTAGCTTCGGACAGGATTGTATCCGGGGAGAAGTAGCTTTGAGACCTGCTGGGTTGCAGGGACTTCCCATTACCAATGTGGAAAATGCGTGCGCAGGTGGCTCCACTGCCCTCCACCATGCATGGCTGGAAGTAGCCTCGGGTCAATATGAATGTGTATTGTCCATCGGAGCGGAAAAGGGTTACCTCGAAGACAAAGAAAAAATGTTCAAAGGTTTCTCGGCAGGCTTTGATGTAGAAAATGCGGAGGCTCATATCAAGACACTACAAGCGATAGCAGATAGCCTTAAACCGGAAAATCTCAAAGATGATGCAGGTGGCGCCGGTAAAAACCGCAGCGCCTTCATGGATATCTACTCCGCGTTTTGCCGCTGGCATATGCAGCGATACGGAACGACCCGTGAACAAATAGCACTGATTGCCTCAAAGGATCATTTCCACAGTTCTATGAACCCTTATGCCCAATTTCAGAAACTGATGAGCGTTGAAGAAATCTTAGCCGCCCGCGAGGTGTCCTGGCCTTTGACCGTTCCCATGTACGAGCAGGCCCCTGGAAAATGAAAAGCAAGACATTTCTGTTCGGCTGTCCCGCAAGGCCTATGACACGGCCGGGGTTGGGCCAGAGGACATTAATGTTGCTGAAGTTCATGATGCGACGTCTTTTGGAGAATTGCATCAAACCGAGGCTTTGGGATTCTGTAAATTTGGAGAGGGGGGACCGTATGCTGAGTCAGGTGCCACCCGTCTGGGTGGAAAAATGCCGGTTAACACTTCCGGCGGCCTGATATCTCGCGGCCACCCCATTGGGGCATCCGGCATTGGCCAGATCAATGAACTGGTAACGCAACTTCGGCATGAAGCGGGCGACCGTCAGGTAATAAATTGCCGTCTGGCCATAGCTGAAAACGGCGGCGGCAACCTTGGTTTTGAAGAAGCAGCCATGGGGATTCACATCCTGGAACGCGTTAGCTAGTTAATAAGAAAGGAGGGCGAAATATGACTGATCAAGAGCAAAAAACCGAGCAACTGAAAACTGCACGAACGGAAACGGAGGACGTAATATTAAAAAGACGAAGCGTCCGGATCTATCAGAGAAAGCAGGTTCCAGCATTCATGATCAAAAGGATCCTGGAGGCAGGCCGTTTTGCACCTTCGGCCGGCAACGGCCGTCCCTGGAAATTCATTGTGGTCCGTGAACCGGAAATTCTCGATGGGATCAGCCAAACTGTAATACAAATTTGCAAAGGGTATAAATCGCTGATCGATTACCGTTATAACGGAAACAATGTGCGCCGGATGCTTGCTAATCTCATCATTAAGTCAAAACCTAATGATCTTCACCCGGTTCCCTTTAGCGCTATAACACTCATTGCCGATGGTAGACTGCAATTATTTCACGATGCGCCGACTGTAATTTTTATCTTTCAGGATGTACGCGGCATTGGCTTTCCGGCCCTCGATTGCGGTATGGCCGCACAAAATATGGTGATAGCGGCGCACAGTATGGGACTAGGAACGTGCTATATCGGTTTTTCAAAACCCGCGTTTGAGAATAGCAAGATATGGACAAAACGGTTAGGGATTGACTATCCATATAAATTTGTTACCAGCCTGGCTATTGGCTACCCGGTTGGAAAACCGGACGGCATGGTGGCAAGGCCTACTCATGCGGTAGATTGGTATGAAGATGGGAAAAAAGAAACAATATACTGAGTTTGGCTAACTGTGAATAATGATTTCTTAAATGAGATAAGGAGGAATAATGGGCAACTTGTCTTCTTCAGATAGGAATAAAATTCCAAAATATGATGATCCATCCCAAATTGAATCAGGTCTAATACAATTTAACGATGCCAAATGTAATGGTTGTGGTTTATGCGTTAAGGCTTGTCCTGCCGATACCATCAAACTTGTGGATAAAAAAGCAAAACTGGTTGAACCCGTCGATTGCATGGCTTGCGGTGATTGTATATCCATTTGCGCCACAAACGCAATCACGCTGGTAAAAAGTTATCGGTACTCTGGAATGTATAAGACAATTGATGAGGGAGACCTGTCTTTACCCCGCCTTTAGAAAGACAGCTGAGCCCTATAGTAGACCTGGCCGGCTATATCTTAACCGTCCCTGGCAAAACGTCCCTTAAATAGCAGCCTGTAGCTGATTTGTCTATCCCGGCGATTTCTTCCGGTGTGCCTGAGGCTATGATATAGCCTCCTTCATCACCTGCGCCGGGACCGAGGTCGATGATATGGTCAGCATTCTTGATTACATCCATGTGGTGCTCGATGATAATCACCGTATTGCCGGTATCTACCAGCCTCTGGATCACCTGCAGCAGGCAATCGATATCGGCGAAGGACAAGCCGGTGGTAGGCTCGTCGAGGATATAAACTGTCTTGCCGGTTGACCTGCGCGCCAATTCTGAGGCGAGTTTGACTCTCTGGGCCTCTCCTCCAGAAAGCGTCGGCGCGGGCTGTCCCAGCCGCATATATCCCAAACCGACATCCCTCAGGGTAGCCAGCTTGTTTTTCACCCTGGGGAGATGCTCGAAAAAAGCGGTGGCTTCCTCAATGGTCATATCCAGCACGTCCGCTATATTCTTGCCCTTGAAACGTATCTCCAGCGCCTCCCGGTTATAACGTTTGCCCTTGCAGACTTCACAGGGCACCGTGACATCCGGCAGGAACTGCATCTCTATCTGTATATAGCCATCGCCCTGGCATGACTCGCAGCGGCCGCCGCGTACGTTGAAGGAAAACCTGCCCGGCCCGTAACCGCGTACCTTAGCCTCAGGGACGGAAGCGAAAAGTTCCCTGATAGGTGTAAAGGCGCCCGTATAAGTGGCAGGGTTGCTGCGCGGTGTCCGCCCAATGGGCGATTGGTCGATATTGATAACCTTGTCGATATGCTCTGTGCCGCTGATGCTCGCGCATTTGCCGGGCTTGTCCTTGGCCTGGTAGAAGATCTGGGCAAGCTTCTTATAAAGCACATCGTTCATGAGAGTGCTTTTACCGCTGCCGGAAACACCGCTGATACAAACCAGTTTGCCCAGTGGTATCTTCACATCCACGTTTTTGAGATTGTTCTCCCGGGCGCCCTTGATAATAAGATATTTTCCTGAACCATTCCTCCTCGAGGCAGGAAAAGGTATTTTTTTCACCCCGCTCAAGTACTGGCCGGTGACTGAATCCCTGGTTTTCATTACATCATCGATGCTACCGGTGGCCACTATGTTCCCGCCATGCTCGCCGGCGCCCGGCCCCAGGTCGACGATAAAATCAGCCGCACGCATCATGCCCTCATCGTGCTCAACACTTATCACGGTATTACCCAGGTCCCTGAGCTTCTTGAGCGTGTTGATCAGCCTGTGTATATCAGCCGGGTGCAGTCCAATGGTAGGTTCGTCGCAGATATAAAGCACGCCCATCAATCCGCTGCCTATCATAGTAGCCAGCCTGATCCTTTGCGCCTCGCCACCGCTCAGCGTAGCTGAGCCCCGATCGAGGGTTAGATAGCCCAGGCCTATATCACGCAAAAAACCCAACCTGGCATATATCTCCTTAATTATCAGCCGCGCAATCGTCTTCTCATTGGCGGTTAAAATGTCATTTCCGTCCCTTGCTCCGGCGATAGTCTGGATCCAGGTTATCGCCGCGGTTGCCGGAAATGCAGTTATGTCCATGATATTTTTGCCGTCGATTTTGACCGACAGCGATTCAGGTTTCAGCCTCTTGCCTTTGCAGACAGGACAGGGCGAAGCTGACATATACCTTTCGATCTCCATACGCCTGCTTTCGGACTCCGTTTCCCGGTACAGCCTCTGCAGGTTGGGGATAACACCTTCAAAACCGATGGCATATTCACGTACCTTACCGAAGCGGTAGCGGTGCCTGCGACGGTCCGGGTTCTCTCCGTATAAAACAAGGTTCAACTTCTCATCGCTCAGCTTCCTGACCGGTACACGCAGTGAGAAATCGTAACGGCAAGCCACTTCCTCTAACTGGCTGATATACCAGGTATAGGTAGCCCAGGGCCGGATAGCGCCCTCCGCAATTGCCAGATCTTTATTGGGAATCACCAGGTCGGGGTCGATCTCAAGCTTAACTCCGAGGCCGGTACAGGCAGGGCAGGCGCCGTGCGGGCTGTTAAAACTGAATGACCTGGGCGCTATCTCCCCGAGGCTGATACCGCAGTGCACGCAGGCAAAGTGCTCGGAGAAGAGCATTTCTTCCCCGCCATCCACGGCTATCAGGACTATCCCCGCACCTAATTTCAGAGCAGTTTCCACCGAATCCGCTATCCTCGCACGGTTGCTGTCGTCACCTGTTACCACGCGATCGACCACGGCCTCGATCTTATGTTTCTTGTTTTTATCGAGCTGGATATCCTCAGAAAGGTCCCGCACATAGCCATTCACACGCACGCGCACAAAACCGGCTTTCTTGAGGTCATCAAATATCTGCAGGTGCTCACCTTTCCGGTCGGTCACAAGGGGTGAAAGGATCATAATACGCGTATCGGGCTTTATGGCAAGCACGGAATCAACTATCTGCTGCACGGTCTGGCGGGCGATCTCGCGCCCGCACTGCGGGCAGTAGGGACGTCCAACCCTGGCAAATAGCAGGCGCAGATAGTCAAACACCTCAGTTACGGTGCCAACCGTAGAGCGCGGGTTATGCGAAGGCCCCTTCTGGTCGATAGAGATGGCCGGGCTCAGGCCCTCGATATAATCCACATCGGGCTTGTCCATACGCCCCAGGAATTGCCGGGCATAGGCTGACAGCGACTCAATATAGCGGCGCTGACCCTCGGCATAAATCGTATCGAACGCCAGGGAACTCTTGCCGGAACCGGAAACACCGGTAATCACCACCAGCTTGTCGCGTGGTATAGTGACATCGATATTTTTTAAATTGTGCTCGCGGGCGCCGCGGACTTTAATATCATTCATCGTATTTATTCAACCATAAATTCAGAGCAGCCATTAATTTTAGCACCGCTGGGATAACGTAAAAAATTAGAGGGCAGCCGGCCCGAGTAGCCGGCTGCCCTTGTCGTATAGTTAAGAGGCCGTGTGCACTAACTAACTTTCTTGGGAGGTTTCAACAGGAAGAACGCTATGAATATCCCTATGAACGCCATTATGCCTACCGGTATGAAGGCCCGCAGGTAAGAGCCGAACATGTCATTGGCATAGCCTGAGATGAAATTGGCCAGGATGACGCCGATGCCGTAGGCAAGCAGCATTATTCCGTAATTTCTTGCACTATAAAGAGCCCCAAAGCAAGTGGTGCAAGAAGTAGGTGCAATCGCCAACCACCCACCGAGACAAAGCCAGAATGCGGCAAAGCAAACAACGTATAATGCGACGCTGCCCGGTCCTGCAAACAACATTCCAATTGATGCCAAAATTATGATTATAAACGACAAGATGGCTGCATATCGTGGAGTTATCCTGTCCGTTATCCAGCCAAACAATGGTCGACCGCCACCGTTAAATAGAGCAAAAACCATGACTAACATAGCGGCAGTAGCACTATCAAGCTTGATAATTCCAGTTGCTACCGGGCTTGAAATCCCTATGGCCATCAGGCCTGCAAGTGAACCGATTATGAAGCAAAGGAACAGCCCCCAAAATGAAGACGTCCTTACCATAGCCATACCACAACAATCCACCCCAATTCCTGCTGCGCCTGCCTTTGGACTCCATCCTGCCGGCTTCCACCCAGCGACAGGAAATTTCAAGGGTAAAGCAAGTAATATTATGATAAAAAGGAATGCAATACCCAGGTATAAAAAGGTATTTAGCACCTGCACGGTATTAATCAGGTTGTTAGCTATATAAGCAGTAACGAATGGTGAGCCACCAAATCCAGCCACAGTCAAACCGACAGCCAGGCCTTTCTTATCTGGAAACCACCGGGTTGCTACAGCTATGGGACCGCTATAAGACAAGCCGACTCCGGCGCCAGCGATTACACCATATGTGATTACCAACATCCAGATATTAGACCACAGTGCGGGAAGGATCCCTGATAGAATCCATCCGGCACCAACAACCACACCACCAATTATCCCCATAGTCCTCGGTCCAAGCTTTTCTATTAATCTACCGCTGAAAGGGAAAATACCAGCGAAGAATGCAATAAAGAACATGAAAGGGAGCCCTCCATCAAAGGCCCCCACCTTGAATAAATTTTGAACCGGCACTTTGAATACACTGTAAGCATACACACTACCAAGGCACAGATTAATTATGAAACCCACAACAACCAGAATCCATCTACCCTTTTCTGCTGGCATGCCGAATAGTTTTGTTTCTGAAGCCATTATACTTTACTTACCTCCAAATAATATCCAACTCAAGTATATAAAGAAACGGCGCTGCTTTTTGAGCAGCGCCGTTTCAGTAATTCTCTTAGACCCTGTTCTTGACCAGGTCGTCCACTACGGTCGGGTCAGCCAGTGTTGAAGTGTCGCCCAGGTTCGATACGTCGTTAGCGGCAATCTTGGTAAGGATCCTGCGCATGATCTTGCCCGAGCGGGTCTTGGGCAGGAAGTCAGCCCACTGGATCTTGTCCGGTGAAGCGATCGGGCCTATCTCCTTGCGGAGATGAGCAATAAGCTCTTTCTTGAGGTCATCCGTTTTCTCCACGCCCGACTTCAAAGTCACATAGGCATAAATGCCCTGGCCTTTAATGTCGTGAGGCATGCCGACTACGGCGGCCTCGGCAACTTTCGGGTGGGAAACGAGCGCGCTCTCGACTTCCGCGGTGCCGATCCTGTGACCTGACACGTTAATGACATCGTCGATGCGGCCCATCAGCCAGAAGTAACCATCTTCATCAACTCTGGCGCCGTCACCGGTGGTGTAAACGCCCGGATTCTGAATAAAGTAGGTATTCTTGAATCTATCGGGGTCATTATAAACCCCGCGCATAAGGCCCGGCCAGGGTTTTTCGATGACAAGCGAACCTCCTTCGTTGACTCCGGCCTGAGTGCGGTCCTCCCTGATAACCTTGCAGGCCACTCCGGGGAAGGGGAGGGTGGCCGAACCGGGTTTGATCGGCCAGGCACCGGGCAGCGGGGTAATCAGAATGCCGCCGGTCTCAGTCTGCCACCAGGTATCAACTATCGGGCAGCGGCCGCCGCCGATAACATTGTAATACCACATCCATGCCTCGGGATTGATGGGTTCGCCTACCGTGCCGAGCAGTCTGAGTGAGCTGAGGTCATGCTTCTTGACCCAGTCGTCGCCATCCTTCATGATAGCGCGCAGAGCGGTGGGAGCGGTATAGATGATATTGATCTTGTATTTTTCAATGATATCCCAGAATCTGTCCGGCTTGGGATAATTGGGCACATCTTTGTAATCGAAGATCCATTTAAAAGTGGTCATGACATAGAGCAGGTAGCCGGCGGTGGTATGCAGAACGCCCTTGGGTTTGCCGGTGCTGCCGCTGGTGTAAAGGATGAACAGAGGGTCTTCGGCATCCATTTTTTCGGGCTCGCAAAACTTCCTGACATCATCCTGTGCCATCTCGTCATTCCAGGACACATCGCGGCCGGCAACCATCGGGGCATTGTTGTTGGCACGGTTGACTACGATCATCTTCTTGCACTTCGGGCAGGACTGCAGAGCCTGGTCAGCATTGGCTTTGCTGTTGATGACCTTGCCGGCGCGGTAATAGCCGTCCACAGAGATAAGCAGCGTGGATTCACTGTCAACGATCCTGTCTTTGAGAGCATCAGCGGAAAATCCGCCGAATACGATGCAATGGATAGCGCCGATCCTGGTGCAGGCCAGCATGGCAATGGCCAACTCCGGTATCATAGGGAGATAAATGGTAACGCGGTCGCCCTTCTTGATGCCCTGCTTTTTAAGCACGTTGGCTGCTTTATTGACCTCATACCAGAGCTGTTCGTACGTGTAGGTACGGGAATCTCCGATATCTCCTTCCCAGATGATAGCTGCCTTGTTCTTGCGCCAGGTCGTCAGGTTCCTGTCAAGACAGTTGTAAGATACATTGAGTTTGCCGCCCACGAACCATTCGTGCTTGCCATTTTTAAAATCGCTGACAAGTACCTTGTCCCATTTCTTGTACCAGTCGATCTGGGCCGCCTGTTCTGCCCAGAAGCCCTCCATATCATCTATGGAGCGCTTGTAGATCTTCTTGTACTCCGCCATGCTCTTGATATAAGCATTCTTGGTGAATTCCTTGGACGGCGGAAACTTACGGTTCTCCACCGACATAGAGGTGATAGTGGCTTTTTTCTCTTCGGGTTTGTCTGCCATACTCTTGTTTTGCTAATCCTCCTTGTATTATTTTCTATAGTATTTTAGCTTGATCCCTTAACATAATGAGAAAGAAAACCGGATTGCGAAAGATGCAAACAATTAACTCGCAAATTTATAACAATCTACGGGCAAGATATACCAAACGCAAATGATACATTATGGGAATTTGACTGTCAAGCTCAAATCAGGTCTCGAGCGTATCGGCAGTGCCTGAAATACGAAAGTACTTGATGATCTCCCAGACCGTGGCGCCGACCGGCAATGCCAGTATCATACCCCAGAACCCGGCTATATAGCCACCGACGACCAGTAAAACCATAATGACGGCGGGATGCAACTGCATATATTTCCCTTGTATCCAGTTGCCGAAAAAGCTATTCAATATAACCTGAGCAACTATAAATACCAGTATTGCCCAGATCACCATCTCCGGCTGCAGAGCAAGAGTGATAATCAGTATTATCAAACCTGATATAACCGGGCCGATTATGGGGATAAACTGGGTTAGGGCAGTCAATGCCGCCAGCGCGGCCGCATGCTCAATCCTCAGGGCCAGCAGACCCAGGAATACCAGGGCTCCGGCAATAATGCTCAGCACTATAGTGGAACGTATATAGCGACCCATCACGTTGCCGATAATGCCGAGTATATCACCGGCCCGTTGCGCTGATTTCTCCGGCAGGATATCATAGAAAAATTTTACGAACGACTCGTAATCCATCAGCACAAAGAAGAGGAAGAATGGTAATGTGAAAAAGCCGAGGATGGTAGGCAGGGAAGACGGAATGATTGCCATGCTGCCTACCACGAAATCCTGCAGGAACTTGCCGGTTGTCGGGCCTAACCCGGCAATGAATGTTTCCATTTGTGCCGCAACAGTGAGTGGAAGGCTGCCCTTAAAGGTACTGAACCACCCATTGATTTGCCCGAGTCCTTGCGAAATAAACTGCGGCGCCTTATTCAACAGCATGGTGGAGGCTGCGCCCAGGGCAGACCCTATATAGATAGTAAAAAATACCAGTAGCGCTATGAAAACAACGAACACGATGACTATTGAAAGTACACGCTTCGCTCTTTGCGCTTTCGCTTTGGGCGGCAGCACACCCTCAAGCCACATGACCAGCGGCATCATCAGGTAAGCCAGCAATATGCCTATCAGAAATGGGATGAGTACGGCCATGGATACCCACGTCAACCACAGTACCAGCACAATGGCAATCAGCACCAGCACAGGCCGCCAGTATTTTTTTAACGGGCTGATTTCCGAGCTCATAGTAACATCTCCTCTTTCCTATCCGGAGCGGTGTTCCACTGCTCTGCAGCGATTGACATCAACCCTGCGGCTGATGCGGACTGGCATGCATCATTCTTATATTGGATTGAGATACAGATTTATTCCTCCTCCTTTTCCATCCGGTCCTGCACCACATCTCTCACACGGCTGGCAACTTTAGAAGCCCTCTCTTTTACCAACCCTGCTTTTTCTTTAACCAACCGGCGTGTTTCCCTGCCTTCCTGCGGCGCATACAGGAATCCCACCACTACGCCTACCAGGGCGCCCATTATCAAACCCGCGAAAAATCCGGATCCCGAATCCCTATCCATTTTACTTCTCCTTCTTCTTGAAAATATCAGCGATAAGGGTAATGCCCTGCACTATTCCCTGTGCAGCCGAAGTGAATTGCACTACCGGACTGATGACCTCTTCTTTTGTATAATCAACAACATCGCCTACCTTGCCAATGACAATATCTGCATCCTTAACCAGCGGAACCAGCTTTTTATAGAGCAGGCACGCGAGTATGCAAATACATATCACAGCAGCAGTGGTTATGACACCCCAGATTACAATGACCAGGTCCCGCCACCAGGATAAATCCATATAACTCACCTCCTTGCCTTATTTTGTTATCTTTATAAGGTTAACTTCAGGTAATACAGGCCTTCTCCGCTGCTTACCACCTTAAAACCAGCCCTTTCAAAAACGGTCAGCATTGGCCTATTCTCATATAACACCTCTGCGACAAAGGCCAGCAGGCCATTCCTCTTGCCCAGGAAAATCAGGTAGTTCAGCAACTCGGTGCCTATCCCTTGCTTCTGCTCTTTATCACGCACGGCAAAGGCAACCTCGGCGCTGTGTACGTCCTGCCCTATCCCATATTGACCTATCCCCACCACTATATCTTTCCTGCTGGAGATAAAGCGGCGGTAGAGACTCTGGTCGGAGAGCGAATAAAAGAAATCCTTGACCAGCGGTTCATCACTGATTTTCGGCGGCCGGAAAAGCAACTGCAGCCCGGATTTTGTTGTCTTATAAGTTTCTATCGACTCCTGGTATTCGCCGCGCTTGCCTGGCACAAACGCCTGGTCCTTATAAATAAGGTTTAGCTTTTTGGCTTCTTCAATCAACCCGGGGCGGAATTTTGGGTGGGCGATGGCAATTAATTCCATGGCCCGCTCCCTGATGTTCTTGCCGTGCAGATAGGCGATGCCGTACTCGGTGACAACGTAGTGTATGTCACCCCTGATCATGGTTACACCGCAGCCTTCGCTCAGGAAGGGCACTATCCTGGATACCGAATCGTCCTGGGCGGTAGACTGAATTGTCAAAATAGTCTTGCCGTTACGTGACAGGATGGCGCCGCGCATGAAATCCGCCTGGCCACCCACACCACTGTAAAAGGTCTTGCCTATCGACTCTGCGGTAGCCTGGCCCGTCAGATCGATCTCCAGAGCGCTATTAATAGCCACCATATTATCATGCTGTGCAATCACCAGGGGGTTATTGGTATATTCGATCGTGCGGAACTCGATTGCGGGATTATCGTGTATATAATCATAGGTTTCTTTGCGGCCCATGCAGAAAGTCGCCACGGTCTTGCCGCGGTCTATCTTTTTCTTTGAGTTGTCTATCACGCCCAGCTTTATCAGCTCAACAATGCCGTCAGACATCAGTTCGGTGTGCACGCCCAGTTGTTTCTTGCCTTTCAGGCTGCGTAATATCGAATTCAGGCGGCTTCCGTATCCGACCTGTATGGTATCCCCGTCCTGAACAAGCCGTGACACGTAGTCCCCTATCCTTGCAGCAACTTCGTCATTCACCAGAGTATTGAACTCCAGGACCGGCTCATCGTATGGAATCAGGTAATCTATTTTGCTTATGTGCAGGAACCCGTCGCCCTGCACCCTCGGCATATTGGCGTTAACCTGCGCTATTACCAGGCGGGCTTTCTCCACCGCCTCCGATACGATGTCCACGCTTATCCCGAGGTTGACATACCCATGCCTGTCAGGAAGCGACGTCTGGATCAGCGCCACGTCGACGGGCACTATGCCACGCCGGAACAAATCAGGGACTTGCGAAAGAAAGATAGGCGTATAGTCCGCCAGCCCAGCATTGACCGCATCGCGGGTATTGTCGCCGATAAAAAAGGAGTTGTGACGGAAATTAGATTTAAACTTCTCTTGGGTATACGCCGCTACACCCAGGGTCCAGACTTGAAAGACCTCGGCATCGTAAAATGCCTTAGGATTTGACTCAACGTAGTTGACGAGGGCTTTTACCAGGTACTGTGGTTCGGCACAGGCCGTTCCTATGAATATGCGGTTACCCGGGTGGATTTTGCTGAAAACCTGTTTTTCAGTGGCGAATTTATCGGGGTACCTCTTCCTGAATTCGTCCAGTTCAAGATTGCCGCCCTGGTCAACCATCTTAACCTCCAGCCTATAATGTAAAGCAAGGACCTTTTATAAGCAGATTGTATCATACTTTTAAGTATATAATT
>JAPLHK010000006.1:917-18481 GCA_026389715.1 Chloroflexota bacterium | reverse complement strand
TTTTGCCGCTCTGATGTATCGCCCTTGTACCTCTCGTATATATTCCAGTATGCTGCCTCGTGTCATGTGTCCCTCCCCTCGGTAACACTATTTTTGAGGCAACAATACTATTTTCGGTAACAATAATTATGACGCAATTCGAGCAATTGATTTAGTGCGAACCGTTGCTCTATAATTTTGGGTAGTGTATCATTAGCAATAAATTATTGTCAAACGGCGGGGTAAGATACATAGTATTTCGAACGCAATCATATTTGGAAATGTTTAAACGGATGTTATTGGAAGGGGGAAAATAGACGGTGGTGAAAAAGTCAGCCCCGGTGCGCAAGGCAAAACTTACATCTGGCAACATAACGGTTAGTGACCTTAACGTGCGGGGACGTAATCCAAAGGCCGATGCGCGGCTGCTACAGATAACCAACGCGGCGGCAACCCTTTTCTTTGAAAAAGGTTACGTGCAGACTACAACCAGGGATATAGGTAAGGCGTGCGGCATCAGCCCCGGGCATCTTTACTATTATATAAACTCCAAAGACGATATTCCCGCGATGTTTGCGGAGATACATAAGAGTGATATCGATAAGTGGGAGAAGCAAATCCGCAAAGACATGAAGACCATGCCGCCGGAGGAATTATTAAAGAAAGCCGTCCTGGAACATGTTCATCTTGTTCATCTGAGGCGCAAGATGGTGGTCTTCTGGTACCATGCGTCCCTGCATCTCAGCGATGAGCAGAACGCCGGCATCATAGGCGTGGAGACCCGGGTAACAAATCTCTACAAAGACATAGTGGAGTTAGGTATAGAGCGCGGACAATTCAGAGTAAGTGACCCATTTCTTACGGCCTGCAACATCCATATGATGTGTGTCTTATGGGCGTTAAAGCGGTGGCTTATTAAGGACACACGTTCAATCGATCAGTATGCCGGCGTATGCGTGGAACTGGTTATTCCAATGGTGCGGGGTAATACCTCCCCACGACGATGACGCCCGGCATGTATCGGGTTGGCGAAATTGGTCATGTAGTAAACATTAACCGGTGAGAAGGAGAAATAGTAATCCAGCTTCTGCTTCTCCATCAGTTCACGAACCTTCTCCAGGCGCGTGAACGGTTCCTCCTTGCTTGGTTTGGCGGTGATCGGCTCAATCTTAACGGTCTGCCTCCTTATAATCAGGGTTTTCGGCTGTTATATCGGAATGTGCGGGGATGTTAACTGAGTGGATGTGAAGGTCGGTAGAAGAATAAAAGGCAATTCGAAGCGCATATAACTGGCACGAAAATAACAATATTGTTATAATAAGGCAAATATGTGGAGCGTAGAATATTATGAGGTTAGGGAAGAGAGTTACCCTGTAAAGGAATTCATCGATTCACTTGATATTAAAGCGAAGGCTAAAATGGCGAGGACTATCGACTTGCTGGAGGAATTTGGCATCGATTTAGGTATGCCGTATGCAGAGCATGTTGAAGGAAAGCTATGGGAATTGAGGACGCGTCTATCGAATAACAGATATAGGGTCATTTATTTTTTAGATGCGGGTAAAACTTTTATTCTGTTACATGGATTTGTTAAAAAGACCGAAAAAATATCCAAATCTGATTTGGAAATAGCGCGTAACCGGATGGGCGATTATTTATCAAAAAGGAGGCAAAGCCCATGAACTGGAATGAGCATAAACAGTCTTTGTTGAAAGACGAAGCATTCAAAAAGGAATACGACAAGCTCGAAACAAAATACAAAGTCGCAGCTGAGTTGATAAGGCTTCGTGTTTCACGCGGGTTGACCCAAGCGGAATTGGCACGGGTGCTTAATACAAAACAGGCCAGCATAGCGCGCATAGAGAGCGGGACTTATCTGCCTTCTCTGTCCATGATTAAGAAAATCGCTGATGTGCTAAATGCCGAAGTTGAGTTAAGATTAAAGCCGAAAATCAAGGCCAGGCACTCTTTCCTGGTTTCGGACAAGTAATTTGTTTTTCGGCCATTTTACGCTCTTGGCATCCCGCCTGTCTTAATGAGGAGCAGTATATTATTGTGTATTGTATTTGGATTAAGTAATAATGGATAAAAATAAGGCCAGTCCCATCAATCCCCAGGTGTTGGTTGACCTGGCGTCAATAAAGATGCCTTTTGGAAAATACAAAGATTATATCCTTTGTGATCTGCCTGAACCTTATCTGGTCTGGTTTCACCAGAAAGGTTTCCCTCCGGGAAAAATTGGCACGTTATTAGCTGCTCTTTATGAAATCAAACTTAACGGATTGGGATATCTGCTGAAGCCGATCAGAAAACATTTGCAGTGAAGTAGAATAATACGAGATAGTATTAGCAATATGGGCGTTACAAAGCGTGAAAATATAAAATTAGGCTTGCGGGTCTCAATAGTGATGAAGGCAGATCAACGGTCCGGGAAACCAACTGAAGGGATAGTCAAAGATATTTTGACCAACGCTTCATTTCATTCCCATGGCATCAAGGTCCGGCTGGAAAGCGGCCAGGTTGGCCGGGTTAGAGAGATAATAAATTAGGGACTTTCCCACTTCCCTTCTTTCTCTCCGCTCTTCCCCTTCCCAAACCCCTCTTCCTTCAGCGTATCCATAAGTCTTGCCGCCCGTGGGAAGCCGATCTGCAATTTCCTTTGTAAATAGGAAGCGGAGATATCCTTAGATTCGATGGCAAGCTGGCGGGCTTTGTCGAGCAGCTCATCCTCCGCGGGTTTCTTGCCGTCGGCGCCGGCCTGGGCCATATCCTCGAACCTGACGGACTGCGCCTCCTGGCGGCGCTGGCCGGCCCAGAAGGTGACCAGCCTCTCAATCTCGGCGTCGCCGACCATGGTGCCCTGCAGGCGCTTGGGCTTGGAGGCATCCTGCGGCATGTAGAGCATGTCACCCCGGCCCAGCAGCTTTTCAGCGCCGGCGGAATCGATAATGGTGCGTGAATCCACCTGTGAGGTGAGCGCGAAGCTCATGCGTGTGGGGAAGTTGGCCTTGATCAGCCCGGTAACCACGTCCACCGAGGGGCGCTGGGTGGCGACTATCAAATGTATGCCGGTGGCACGCGCAAGCTGCGCCAGGCGGCAGAGTGAATGTTCGACCTCGTCGAAGGCGGTCATCATCAGGTCGGCCAGTTCGTCAATGACGACCACGATATACGGCATGCATTCGGAGGGCTGCCTGTTTTTGTTGTACTCCTCGATGTTGCGCGTCTTGACGGCGGAGAAGCGCTTGTAACGGCCGTCCATCTGGGCATTGAGCCAGCGCAGGGCCATGATGGCCTTATCGGTATCCACCACGACGGGTGAAACGAGGTGCGGGATGCTGTTGTAGTTGACCAGCTCGACGCGCTTGGGGTCGATCATCACCAGATGCACAGCATCGGGGGTGTTATTCATCATCAGGCAGCAGATAACGGAGTTGAGGCAGACACTCTTGCCGCTGCCGGTGGCGCCGGCGATCAGCAGGTGGGGCATCCTGGCCAGGTCGGCCACAATGGTCTCTCCGCCTGCGCCCTTGCCCAGCGCGACGGCCAGGCGGGACTTGGCCAGCATCTTCTGGAAGGCGGTGCTCTCCATCACGCCGCGCAGTCCAACCGAGCCGAAGGTGGTATTCGGCACCTCGATGCCGACCATGGACTTACCGGGCACGGGCGCCTCGATGCGTATGCTGGGCGCTGCCAAAGCCAGGGCAAGGTCGTTGGCCAGCGAGTTGATGCGCTCAACCTTGACGCGCGTGCGGCCGACTTCCTCCTGCCTGGCGGAGACGTTGCCGTCGCGGTCCTTCTCCCTGACCTCTTTGAACTTACGGTCCCAGCCCGGCTCAACGCCGAACTGCGTGACCGTGGGCCCGCGGTTAACTTCGATAACCTTGGCCTCAACGCCGTAGCTGGCCAGCGCCTCCTCAATGGTGTCCTTGCGCTTCTCTATCTCGCTGTCGCTGATAATGGTCTCGGCTATCTTGTCGAGTATATTTATATTGGGCAGCGACCAGCCGCCCACAGTTATGCCGGAGCGCAACCTGTCCATTACTGCTGTATCGGCAGGCGAAGCCGGTTCATCACGTTTTTCAGCTTTAACAGGCTGTTCATCTTTCGAATGCTCTACGGTGGGCACAGCCTTTTTCCTGGCGTTCGATTCTTTGACGGCATCCGCGATCTCGCCGACCGCCCCGGCCGTCCCCTTCGCTGTGCGTTTGAAAAGTCCCAGCGTCCATTCGGGCGCAACTAAAAATACACCGAGGATAACCAGTGCCAGCAATATGAGTATGCCTGCAATCAGCGAATCAGTAACGATGCCCTGCCCGATATAGCCCCCCAGCGTTACCTGTGCCAGCAAACCGGAACCGGACGGGCGCAGGAAGGAAAGTATGCCCCAGGCGGCCGTCATAAAGGCCGATGCGGCTATATAGTAGTTCCAGTAGCGGGCGAACGACGACGGGCGCCCGATAATGACCAGCAACCCGATTATGGCTGTTATCACGAAGATAACGCCCAACCCCATCAGCCTGACGATATTGGCGCCGGCCTTATCGAGGGCGGAAGAGATGTCGGCGCCCAGTTCGCCCATGCCCCGCGCGATGAGTGGCCAGAAAGCGATAAGCAGGCAGACTACGATAACGAAGATTATGGCAAGCAATACCGGGGCAGAAGAGAGAAAGGAGAGAAAAGAATTGCCGGAGCCTTTTCCGGCTTTCTTCTGCGATGATGTCTGGTTAGTGTTTCCCCTGCTTTTCCTGGCGGGCATAGTTTTATTCTACTATACCTCGATAGCAGTTGTAATTATCATGGGGCGGCGCTTGGTTTTTTCGTAGAAGAACTTGCTCAGCGTTTCCTTGACGCGGGTGTGTATGGCGCTCTGCTCGGTGTGGTGCCCGTTGCCCAGCGTGCTGGCTACGAGTTCACGTCCCTGCTCGATAACCTTCCCGTCATGATCGGCGTCAACGAAGCCGCGCGATACGATATCTGGATAACCCACCACTTTGCCTTCTTTCTTATCCAATGCCACGATGACTACCACGATGCCGTCGCGCGAGAGCATCCTGCGGTCGCGCAGTATCACCTGAGCGTGTTGCCCCAGCTCCAGCCCGTCGACATAGACGTTGCCGTAGGGCAGCCTGCCTGCGATGCGGCCCTTCTCACCGTCGATCTCGAGGATGTTGCCGTTGTCCATGACGAAAACGTTGCCCTCGGGTATGCCCAGGCTTTTGGCCAGCCCGGCGTGGATGACGAGGTGTCGGTATTCGCCGTGTATGGGGACGAAGAATTTGGGCTTGGCCAGCGTGATGAGCATCTTGAGCTCTTCCTGGCTGCCGTGGCCGTGAACATGCACGTTGGAGCGCGAGCCGTAGATAACATTGGCGCCCTGGCGAAAGAGGTTATCGATGGTGCGGTTGATCAGCGACTCATTGCCCGGTATGGGCGTGGCCGAGATGACCACGGTATCGCCCTGGTGGATGCGTATCTCGGGGTGGTCGCGGTTGGCGATGCGCACCAGCGCCGAGGTCGGTTCACCCTGGCTACCCGTGGTGAGCAGGATGGTCTGGCTGTGGCTATATTTCTTCAGGTCATCAACATTAGATAATGCTTGACCGGGATCATGCAGGTAGCCGAGTTCCAGTGCCATCTTGACCGTATCGCGCATGCTGCGCCCGACGATAAAGACATGGCGCTTGTGGTGTGTGGCGGAATCGATAACCATCTGTATGCGGGAGATCAGCGATGAGAAGGTCGCGATGATGACCCGGCCGGGCGCGTCGCCGATGATATGGTCCAGGGTCTGGCCGACGATTTTCTCCGACGGTGTGTATCCGGGCAGTTCGCTGTAGGTGGAGTCGGCCATCAGCAGCAGCACGCCCTCGTTGCCCAGCTTGGCCAGCTTGGAGAGGTCGGTGGGACGGCCGTCAACGGGCGTGTAGTCTATCTTGAAATCGCCGCTGTTGACTATGGCGCCCAGTGGCGTATAAACAATCAATCCAACTGCATCGGGGATACTATGGCAGACGGGGAAGGCCTCGATCTTGAAATTGCCCACCTGGAAGCGCACTCCGGGGGTTATCAGCCTGAGCCTGGCCTTGATCAGCGAGCGGTGCTCCTTGAGCTTTACCGATATCAGCCCCTGGGTCAGCTTGGTAGCATATATGGGCAGGTCGAGCTGCGGCAAAATATAGGGGAGGGCGCCGATGTGGTCCTCATGGCCATGCGTAATTACGATGCCGCGCAGTTTGTCCTTGTTTTCCAGCAGGTAGGTGATATCGGGGATGAGCAGGTCGACCCCCAGCATCTCGTCCTCGGGGAACATCATGCCGCAGTCGATGATTAAGATATCGTCGCCGTACTCGATGGCCATCATGTTCTTGCCTATCTCTCCGAGGCCGCCGAGTGGGATTATCCTGAGCTTGTGTTTGGTCATATTTTATTAGAAAAGGTTGAGCTGGGCGGGCCGTTCTTTTTCTTCCTCCATTTTGCCTGCTTCGGCCAATACGGCCGGAAGCTTGAGTATGTCAGCCTCTATTACCCTGCGCAGGTTGCCCTGGTGGAGGGCGGCCGCCGGGTGATACATGGCGAAATAGATAATGCCGCCGATGCGCTTGGAGCGGCCATGTACCTTGCTGATCGTGTCGCCGGGGAAATACTTGGCCATAGAAAAGCGCCCGAGCGTAACTATCACGCGGGGCTTAATCAGGTCGAGCTGGCGCTCCAGCCATTTGCTGCAGGCCATTATCTCGCCGGGCATGGGATCGCGGTTTTCCGGCGGGCGGCACTTGATGACGTTGGCTATGAAGACCTGGCTGCGTTTGTAGCCGATCATGCCGATAAGCTGGTCGAGGTACTGGCCGGCCTGTCCCACGAATGGCCTGCCTGTCTGGTCTTCGTTCCAGCCGGGTGCTTCGCCGATAAAGAGGAGCCTGGCGTCCTCCGGCCCTTCGCCCGGTACAACCTTTGTCCGGTGCCTGGCCAGCTCACAATTTTTACAGCCTTCTATTTCCGTGTGAAGTTCAGTCAGAAGTGACATCTAATTCGAATGATAACACAGGCCGTAGACGGGGTCAATTTATCTCAAAGCATAAATGAAGCTGAAGATAAGCATGGCCAGCAGGATACTGCACACGATGATCATGCGACGATCACGGATGTTGATGTAGTAGATGAAGGCCATAATGATAACAACCACGGGCAGAACGAGCACCACGAGAATGCCGGCGGTAATCAACGCCAGGGGATTGAGTTTCGCAAGTTCGGTGGGTAAGGCGGAAAGGGACATTACGGCTATAGGGGACTGGCTATGCAAAACGAGTATCAAAATCAGTCCTGCCAGGATAATAACGAAGGCCGCGACCACGCCGGCGCGCAGCACCATGCTTATCTGCCGGTTCAACCGCCGCTGTTTTTCTACGCTTAATATATGCTCATCAGTCATGTCAGCCGCCGAATATATATAATCCTTTGAGTACCATCAAAACAGCCATCAAAACAAGGAAAACGGAAAAAATTATTAAAAGTATCCGCGTGTGCACACGGCGCGCGATAACGGATCCTAGCCTGGCGCCGATGAATACGCTCAGGCACAACGGTCCTGCCACATAGGGCACCAGGTAGCCGTTGTAAATATAGATCAGTGAACCGGTCATGGTGGTTGTCAGCAGCAGGAAACCGCTGGTAGCCACGGTTGCTTTTACAGGCACTTTCATAAGACGGTTCATAACGGGGACGTTGATTATCCCTCCCCCGACGCCGAACATGCTTGAGACGACTCCCCCAAAAAAGCTGGTGACAAGACCAACCACGGGGCGGTGGACCTGGTAGCTGATCTCTGTATTTACGGCCGGGTCGAAATATGAACTGTCTAACCAGGCGTGTGAAGCGTGCGATTTCTCATCAACCCTCTTCTGTTCTTCAATCTCGGCTGCGGTCAGTCGACGCTGTTTCCAGGGGATCATGTAATAGGCAACGAAGAGCAGGAGCAGGCTGAACAGTATTGTCAGCAAGGGCGCCGGTAGCCTGGAGGCTATTGAAGCGCCGACGACAGCCCCCGGGATGAGCGTGGTGGAAAGCAGCAGTCCCAGCTTAAGATTGGTCAAATGGTTGCGAATGTGGACGCCGGTGGCGGTAGCAGCGTTGGTTACAATTGATATGAGGCTGCTGCCGATGGCGTATTGGATGGGCAATCCCAGCATGGTCAGTACCGGGACAATCATGAATCCTCCACCCACGCCCAGCATGGCGCCCAGTAGTCCCGCAACGAAGCCGGTACCTGCCAGTATCCAGATATTGATGTCGGCCGGCATAGTGAGAGAAAGGATAGCACCCCTTACAGCAGGGGGTCAATTAGCGCTGATCGCGCGGAACCGGATCTGCAGCAGGTGGTGGAGATAAGATTACAGCGTAACTATAAGATCAGGTCATTGAAGCGCCTGCACACCAGGAAATGAGCTATCGAAAGAACACACCAGGAAATGAGATATTGAAAGAACTATGGCGCTGAGGATGACAGCAATTGCTACGTCGAAGGAAAATCCACTCAGTGCGATGCCCAATGCGGTGCCGCTGGCCGGTGGGTGCTCAAGCTTGAGTATAACCATCAGGAAGATGGACAGGCCTACAGCTATGGAATAGAAGGCGATTAATGGTAATATGCTCATCTGCGGGAAAAACGAGAAAAGTGAACCGCAGAGTATGCCAATTATATGTCCACCGATCACATTCTTGGGCTGCGCCGTATGATTGTTGGGCATGGCAAATACGATAAAGGCGGAGGAACCTATTGAAGCTACAATAACCGGCCGATCCGGCGTGACGGCAAAGAAGATGATGAAGACGACTATGGTGGCGGCAATACTCTGTACCAGGTATTCCTTCCAGTGTGCTTTCCATCCAATGCTGATATTGCTGAGGTGACAGCAGCAGCCTGCTGCAAATCGGCCGGGTGCGCTAACCAGATACTGATAAAGAGATTCAAGCCTGCTAAATTTATCCCTGTCTGTTTTGCTCATTGGATAATCCTTGAGCTGTGTATAAGTACCTGTATCGCTTGATGCCGGACAAGTATCGATTGCTGACTAACAGTCAATTGGATTAGTAATTTTGCCATAGCGTGTTCAATAGTGCAATGAAATAGTTAAGGATGTTATACTGCGCCATCAATTGATGCGAGAGGAAAAATAATGGCAAGAAAAGACGGGCGTGCCAACGACGAAATGAGGCCGGTGAAGATAACCCTGGGCTACCAGGATTATCCCGAAGGTTCGGCACTGATCGAGATAGGAAATACCAGGGTACTATGCGCCGTGAGCGTCGAGGACAGGGTGCCGTTTTTTATGAAAGGACAGGGCAGTGGCTGGGTGACGGCTGAGTACGCCATGCTGCCGCGGGCGACGCACACGCGCACGCCGCGCAACCCGGAAAAGCAGCAGGGCCGCTCGCAGGAGATACAGCGCCTGATAGGCAGGAGCCTGCGCGCCTCGGTGGACATGGACTCATTGGGCGAACGCACCTTCGCCATCGATTGCGATGTACTGCAGGCAGACGGCGGCACACGCACGGCCAGCATCACCGGCGCCTACGTGGCGCTTTTCATCGCGGTAAGCAAGCTGCGGAAGCAGGGCATATACAAGGTCATGCCGTTTAAATACGCGGTGGCTGCCACCAGCGTGGGTGTGGTGGACAGGCAGAAGCTGCTCGATCTCTGCTACGAGGAGGATTCGCGGGCGGCCGTGGATTTCAACGTGGTTATGACCGATAAGGGCGATTTTGTGGAGATGCAGGGTACGGCGGAGGGCAAGCCGTTCTCCCGTGAAACAATGGACGCCATGGTGACGCTGGCTGATAAAGGCATCAAGCAGCTTTTCGAGGAACAGAAAAAGGCGCTGGACTCATTAAAATAAAATTTGGAGTGGCTTAGCAATCACTCGCCCATCGCGCAGCCATGTCCTTGCCGTAGGATTGCCGCGGCCTTCGGCCTCGCAATGACGTTCGGGTGTTGTCATTGCGAGCGTAGCGAAGCAATCTTTCGTCAGCACACCAACCGGGGAATTGCCCCGGCTTTGTGTGCCTGCTAATGATTACGGCCTGACCTGCCCGCTCCCCGTAATGCACCACTTGTAGCTGGTTATCTCCCTCAGGGCCATGGGTCCTCGGGCATGGAACTTCTGCGTGCTGATACCTATCTCGGCCCCCATTCCGAACTGCGCTCCGTCGGTGAAGCGTGTGCTGGCGTTGGCGTAGACGCAGGCGGCATCCACCTCGTTGAGGAAACGTTCTATCGAGGCTTTGTCCTCGCTGGCTATGGCCTCCGAATGTCCCGAACCGTAGCGGTCGATGTGTTCCAGGGCTTCATCCAGCGAATCCACTACCTTGATGGCCCCGATGAGTGCCAGGAACTCCTTACCCCAGTCGTCATCCACGGCGGGCTTGATATCCAGTCCCGCGGATGATTTGAGTATCTCCAGAGAGCGTTTATCGCAATGCATCTCTACCCCTGCTCTGGCCCATTCCTTCGCCATGAGGGGCAGGAATTTAGTGGCTATGTCTTTGTGCACGAGCACGCAGTCGAGTGCGTTGCAGACCGTGGGACGCTGCACCTTGGCGTTGTAGGCGATGGCAACAGCGTTGTCTATTTTAGCACTCTCATCCACGTACATGTGGCACACACCGATGCCGCCGGCCACCACGGCCATGGCGGCGTTGTCCCTGACGAACTTGATCAGAGGGGCGCCGCCGCGCGGGATGACGAGGTCTATATACTCCTTCATTTTCAGCATGTGATCCACCAGGCCGCGGTCGGGCGATTCGATGAATTGCACGGACCCCGCCGGCAAGCCCGACTTATAGGCGGCTTCCTGCACGGTTGAGGCCAGCGCCAGGTTGGAGCGTGCGGACTCCTTGCCGCCGCGCAGCACCACCGCGTTGCCCGCCTTAAGGCAGAGCACCGATATGTCCACGGTTACGTTGGGACGGCTCTCATAGATAGCGCCGATAACGCCCAGGGGGACGCGCTTCTTGGTCAGGAGCAGGCCGTTGGGAAGGGTGCGCTCCTCGATTATCTCGCCCACGGGGTCGGGCAGCGCGGCGACCGTTTTAACGTCATCCGAGATGCCCTTTAGCCTTTTTGAATCGAGCATCAGGCGGTCGAGCATGGCTGCGCTCATGCCGGAGGCCTCGGCCTCTTTATAGTCCTTCCCGTTGTTGTGGAGGATGATGTCCTCCTTATAGAGCAGGGCCTGTGCTATGGCCAGCAGCGCCTCATTTTTTACTCGGGTTGGAGTAAAAGCTAACTTCTTTGAAGCTGCCTTGGCCTGTTTAGCCTTTTCCTTTAGTTCGTTGATATCAGCCTGCATGATAAACCCCCTTAACCATTAAACCAGTGCCAGGTTGTCGCGGTGTACTGCCTCGTCACCGTATTCATAGCCGAGGATGTCGGCGATGGCGCCGGACTGCTCTCCCTTGATGCGCAGCAGGTCGGCGGAGCTGTAGTTGGTTATGCCGCTGCCCACCTGTTGGCCGCTGTTATCGCATACATCCACCACGTCGCCGCGTTTGAAGCTGCCTTGCACTTCGACGATGCCTGCCGGCAGCAGGCTTTTATTCTGCCGGCGCAGGGCGGTAACCGCTCCCTTATCGATAATCAGCCTGCCCGCGCTTGACAGTCCCGAAATAAGCCAGCGCTGGCGGCTCTCGATCTTGCTCTCGCGCGCTGTGAAAAATGTCCCGACGCTCTTGCCCGAGGCTGCAGCCGTAATAACATCCGGTTGAGAGCCGCTGGTAATGATAACGGGCACACCCGAAGAAGTGGCAAGCCGCGCAGCCTCGATTTTGGTCAGCATGCCGCCCGTTCCGCGCGCGCTGCTAGCGCCCCCGGCCATATCCTCTATTTTCCCGTCGATTTTATCCACGACAGGGATAAGTCTTGCACCGGGATCGTTTTGAGGATCTGCCGTATACAGGCCTTTGACATCGGAGAGTAATATCAGCAAATCGGCGTCCACCAGGTTGGCAACCATGGCGGAGAGGTTGTCGTTATCACCGAATTTCAATTCGCCCAGTTCGTCCGTGCAGACCACGTCGTTCTCATTGACTATGCAGATTACCTTGAGGCCGATCAGCGCCAGCAGCGTCCAGGAAAAGTCCGTAGTAGATATTCATCAGCCGGTTCTGCCCGACCGAGGCCATGACCTGCTTGAAGGGTATGTCCTTAAGCTTGTTCTTTATGCCCAGCAGTTCGCGGCCGGCGGCCACCGCGCCGGAGGATACCAGGATTATCTCGTGCCCCTTACGGTGCAACTCAGCCACCTGCCCGGCCAGGGTGGCCATGACGCCGAGGTCTAGCCCGCCGCTGCCGCCGGTTATCAGGTTGGTGCCTAACTTGATGACTATACGCTTGTATTGCATGGCGCCTAAATTATATCATTTGCTACCATACAATTCGCATGGGCACAGGTGAAAGCGACGTGAAATGAGGACGCTATGAGTATTAAATTGAATTTTGATGAGAGCCGCTGGCGGGAGGTTGAGAAAAACTGGTCAGCCTGGACCGGCCGATGGTCATGATACAGACCCTCGATACCACGGTTAACGCCGACCCTTCGGAATTTAACATGGATTTCATGCTGCGTCAGCCGGTGGCCGATTATATCCGTTACTACCAGGCACGCCTGGAATCAATTCAATATAGCGGTGACTCGTATCCATACTGGCTTCCCTACTTTGGCCCGGGCATCGTCTCAGGCTTCCTGGGCGGACCAGTCAAGCCCTCGGCGGAACAGGTGACCGTCTGGTTCGAATCAGATAAACCGGTTCCATATGATGACCTGCGCCTCCACTATGACGCCGGTAACCCGTGGTGGCGCCGGACGCTTGAGGTGACGGCCGCGGCCCTGGATAACTGGGGAAAAAATGTCGTGATCGGGCATACCGATATGGGGGGAGTGATGGATATCCTCGCCTCGTTCCGTACTACCGGCCAACTGCTCTATGACCTCTATGATTGTCCGGGCGAGGTAACCAGATGCTGCCGGGACATTACGCAGGCCTGGCTGAGCTATTATGATGAGGCTTATAAAATAGCCAAAGCTACGGGAAGGGGGACCTCATTCTGGGCGCCGATGCTATGTAAGGGGCGCGGCTACATGCTGCAGTGCGATTTCAGCGCGATGATATCGCCGGAGATGTTTGAAAAATTCGCCCTGGATGACCTGACAAAACTGTGTAACAACCTTGACCATGCTTTCTACCACCTTGATGGGCCGGGCGCGGTGCGCCATCTTGACATGCTGCTTGCGATCAAGTCGCTAAAAGGCATCCAGTGGGTGCCGGGATCCGGATGCCCGGGACATTCGAACTGGCTGCCGTTATTGAAGAGGATACGGGATGGCGGGAAGCTGTGCCAGATATACGTCAGCCCCGGCAATGCCCTGCTCATCGCCAAGGAGATCGGCAGCAAGGGTTTTACTTTCTATATAGTTCCCGAGGAACCCTACACTGATGCAGGGTTGAACGAATACTTCGATGTGCTGGCCAACCCCATGCCGTTCCTGCACGAGCTAATACCGTAAAGGTAGTTTTGACTTTACAAGAATGTGGGGCGGGGCTATAATCTTTGCTTGTGTTTGAAATCAGCCATGACCTGATGGGTATACTCACCAGGCTTTCCCCGGTCTGCACCTTCCCCGAATGCAAAGCCTACCTGGTGGGTGGCTTTGTGCGCGACTGGCTGGTGGGCAGGGATACTTCCGACCTGGATATCGCGGTCAGCGGTGATTCGCTGGCCATCGCCCAGGAGGCCGCTGAACTCGTGGACGGCCGCTATGTAATGCTGGACGAGGAAAACAAGGTTGGACGCGTGGTGGTAGCCGGGGAAACTGAGCCGTGGCACATAGATATAACTTCCTATGCAGGAGATATCGAGCGTGACCTTCTGCGGCGCGATTTCACGGTGAACGCCATGGGGCTTGACCTGGCAGACTTTGTATCCGGCGAAGTGTCGCTGCTCGATCCATCGGGCGGCGAGGATGACCTGAAAAAAGGTCTGCTCAGGCAGGTCAGCGACAGGGTCTTTGAAAGTGACCCTTCGAGGCTGATGCGCGCTGTCAGGCTCTCAAGGGAACTTAACCTCGAGATTGAACCGATAACCGAGGATACCATCAGGCTGAACAGCAAACTCGTAGAGACCGTGCCCAGTGAAAAGGTCAGGGAGGAGCTGCTCAAGGTGCTGGCGCTGCCCTTTGCAGGCAACTCCGTCCGCTACTTAGATGAGCTGGGACTGCTCTGCAGGATAATTCCCGAGATGAAGGCCATGAAAGGCGTCAAACAGCCGAAGGAGCATTACTGGGATGTGTTTGAGCACTCTATCGAGGCCGTGGCCGCCCTCGAATTTATCTTGAGGGAGAGCGACTGGGTGTACGGGCGCAAGGACCTCAGATCAGATGTACCGTGGACAGAAGAGATCGAGCAGCATTTTAACCAGGAGATTGCCAGTGGGAGCAACCGCGGGACGTTACTAAAATTGGGCATACTATTGCATGACATAGCCAAGCCCGGGACCAAGACCATCGAGGAAAACGGCAGGATAAGGTTCCTGGGCCATACTAAAGAAGGCGCCGTGCTGGCTGCCTCGATACTTGACCGCCTGAGGTTCAGCGCGCGCGAGATAAAATACGTCGAGAAAGTAATCTACCACCACCTGCACCCCGCCCAGATGTCGAATGAAGGTATGCCGACCCACCGGGCTATCTACCGCTATTTCAGGGATACCGAGGGTACGGGCATCGACGTGATCTTCCTGGCCCTGGCCGATTACTTGGCTGTCGCCGGCCCCAGGGTGGATGTCCGCGAGTGGCATATGCATATTGCGCAGGTCAAGTATATAATAGAGGTTCATAAAAAACAGGAAAAGGAGATAATGCCTGTAAGGCTGATTACCGGGGAGGACCTGATGAAGGAATTCAGGATGAGCCCGGGCCGGACTATCGGCCGGCTGCTTAGCTTAATCAGGGAAGCCCAGGCGGCAGGCGAGATACGGACGAGGGAAGAAGCTCTGCAATACGTCCGCAACGAGTTAGGCAAGGGAGCCTGCTGTGCTGCCTGACCACGTGAACGGCCGAAGTTTAAGGAAGTCATTACTCAGGAGGGAGAATAGATAATTGAAAACGAGTAACATCTGGCTACTATTTTTTGTCGCCGTACTGGTGGGATTCTGTATCTGGGCAATAGCGCCACTGGACAGTGACAGGTTCGGCCGGCAGGGTCTTACCCTTGGCCTCGACCTCAAGGGAGGCGCCTACCTGATATACCAAGCGGACCTTTCCAAGAAGGATCCGTCACAAACGGTTGACCAGGTCATGACCAGCGTACTCAGTAAGATCGAAAGGCGCGCCAACGCCTTCGGAGTAAAAGAGCCCATCATCCAGCGGCAGGGAGAAGACCGCATCCTGGTGCAGCTACCCGGCGAGAAGAACGTTGATGAGGCCAAGAAGCTCATCGGGCAGGTCGCTTTACTGGAGTTCAAAGAGACTACGTCTGACGCGTCCGGCCAACCCCAGAAGGACGACAAAGGGGATATAATCTGGAATATCGCCAAAGGCACAGGCAGCGATGGACAGGTGAAAGAACTGACGGGTAAATACCTCAAGCCGGATTCCAAGGTTGTGCTCAAGCCACAAACCAATGAGCCTGAAGTTGCCTTTGATTGGAACGATGAAGGCGCGGTGCTTTTTGAGCAGATAACCAAGCGCAATCTCCAAAAGCCGCTGGGGATTTTCTTGGATAATCAGGTCATCTCGGCGCCGACCGTGCAAGCCGTCATTAAAAACAGCGGCATAATAACAGGCATGGATATGAAAGAGGCACAGAACCTCTCCATCCAGCTCAATTCCGGCTCCCTCGATGTGCCGCTGACCGTTATACAGGAGCAGACGGTTGACGCTACCCTGGGTTCAGACTCGATCAAAAAGAGCATAGTGGCAGGCGCCATCGGCCTGATACTGGTTGTCCTCTTCATGCTTTTGTACTACAGGATGGCGGGACTGGTGGCCACCCTGGCGCTCATTATCTACGGCATTATCATCACAGCGATCTTCAAGCTCGTGCCGGTCACGCTGACGATGGCAGGCATCGCGGCGGCCGTCGTATCGGTGGGTATGGCGGTGGATGCCAATATACTGATATTTGAGCGTACCAAGGAGGAACTGCGGTCGGGTCGCACGCTGGGTGCAGCCGTGGATGCCGGCTTCAACCGGGCCTGGCTGGCCATACGCGACAGCAACGTTACAACTTTCATCGCCTGTATAGTCCTTTACTGGTTCGGCGATACTTTCGGCGCCTTCCTGGTCAAGGGATTTGCGCTGACCCTTTTCATCGGCGTGGCATTGAGCATGTTCACGGCCATCACCGTCAGCAGGCTTTTCCTGGTAATGGTGGTGAGGATGGTCAAGAATTCCTGGTTCTATGGAGTTAAAGCATGATCGATATAGTTAATAAGCGCAACTGGTTCTTCCTTATTTCCATCTTTCTGCTGGTGCCGGGCATTATCTCAATGCTGGCCTTCGGTTTCAGGCTGGGCATAGATTTCAGCAGCGGCACGGTCATGACGCTGCGTTTCAGCCAGGCTGTTGACCAATCAACCCTCAGGCAGCAGATGGCACAGCTGGGCTATGGCGATGCCACTATTCAGAAGACCAGCGAAGGCGACTTCCTGGTTCGCACCAAAGACATCAATTCAGATCAAAAAATCGCCCTGATAGACGGTTTGAAAAAGGGATTGAACCTGGATGTGACCATCAGGGACTTCAGCACCGTTTCGCCGCTGGTGGCCAGCGAAGTGGCGCGTAACGCGGCCATCGCGGTCGGCATAGCTTCGTTATTCATGATCCTTTACATAGCTTTTGCCTTCCGCCATATGCCCAGCCCTTTCAAATGGGGATTGAGCGCGGTGATAGCGCTGCTTCACGATGTCTTGATAGTAATGGGCATTTTTTCCATATTAGGCTGGCTTATCGGTTATCAGGTGGATTCCATGTTTATAGTAGCCATGCTGACCATCGTGGGATACGCGATTAATAATACCTGCGTGGTTTATGACAGAATACGCGAGAACGTGCGCAAGGGCATAAGCAAGGACTTCGCGGTGACGGTAAATGCGAGCATAGTGGAGACCATCGCCCGCTGTAAATGCGAGCATAGTGGAAACCATCGCCCGCTGCATAAATAACAGCCTGACGGTTATCCTGACCTGCCTGGCCCTGATGCTCTTTAGTGGAGTAACCATACAGCAGTTCATCATGGCCCTGCCGGTAGGTGTGGTGGTGGGTATTTATGACTCCATATTCGTGGCCGGCCCGCTGCTGGTGCTCTGGGACAGGGGCATGAAGACCGAACCCAAGGCAGCCTGATTTATGAAAAACGACTTCGCTGGACAATAAGGGGGAATTATGGACAGGAATCTTTTTATCGGGATTTAGGCTTTGCTGATGATACCGCTGGCCACCTTCATGGGGATCGCCGGCATGATCCTCGGCGTAGCTGTGATACTCTTCCTCGGCATGGGATCTAAAGAGGGATAACCAGGGCTTGTGGAAATT
>JAPLHK010000006.1:0-906 GCA_026389715.1 Chloroflexota bacterium | reverse complement strand
GAAATTAAAAAGCGGGGTGCACACCCCGCTTCTTTTATTTAGTCTTTTAGCTTATGGATACTACGGATTTTCTTGACGAAATCATCGAAATCTTTAGGAGAATAGGCCATGGGAGGCGCGCCCAACGGGTCGTATACCTCGCTGTTGCCCATCAGCAGGTCGAAGGTCGCCGTGACGGAATAGGCCAGCGCCTGGCGGTGATAGCCGCCTTCCAGCGTGTAAACCAGCCGGTTGGGGCAAAGCTCATCGGATATGGCCTTGATAATCTTGGCCATCCTCGCAAATCCCATAGTAGTGACATTCATATTTGAGATAGAATCCTGCCAGTGGGCATCGTAGCCCGCCGATATCAGCATGAGCTCGGGTTGTAAGCGCCGGGCCACCGGCACAAGTATCTCGTTAAAGGCCTGCAGGTATTCTTTGTCGCCTAAGTCCGCCTCAAGGGGAACGTTTACATTATAACATTCACCGGCTCCCTGGCCGGTCTCCTCGGCGGCGCCGGTGAAAGGGTACCACGGGTATTCATGGGTGGAGAAATACATAACCTGTGAATCGGTATAGAACGCCTCCTGTGTGCCGTTGCCGTGGTGGACGTCGAAATCGATGATAAGTATGCGCTTGATATTGTAATTGGATAGGGCGTATTTGGCGGTTACCGCCACATTGTTGAAAAGGCAGAAGCCCATCTGGTGGGGGCGTACGGCGTGATGTCCCGGCGGCCTGACCAGCGCAAAGGCATTGTCTACCTCTTTTTTCATCACACGATCGGTGGCATTCATCAGCCCGCCGGCGGCGTAAAGCGCCGCATCCCATGAACCGGGGGATGCGTAGGTATCGGAATCGAGCCAGCCCCCTCCGCCGTCGATTTCCACCTTGAGGCTCCTGATATATTCCCGGTCATGCACG
>JAPLHK010000101.1 GCA_026389715.1 Chloroflexota bacterium | reverse complement strand
CCCGCCATTACGAGGATGCCGAGGTAAAGATGGTGGGGGTAATTGAGCCGCAGCAGTATGAGGGGAGCGTGCCATACTCCCCAGATAAAGCCGATCAGCGCCGAGGATTTCCAGAAGCCCATGAAGCTGAGCTCCTTCACCAGGAAGCCCCGCCAGCCAAGCTCTTCCCCGAAGCCGGCGACCGCGTTCACAGTGGTGCCGGCGATGAGGGAGAGTACCAGGATAAACCAGATAGGGTTCACCGGCATGGCGGCTAATTGCTGTCTGGCCTGATCCATCTGCTCAGGGGTTAAGGCCCCGGCCAGTGAATTGAAAAAACCGGACATGTCAGGAGTGAAACTTACACCCGGCATCAGCAGGCTGATTCCCATAGCCATGAAAGCTATAACCGGCGGAAGAAACCACGCGATAAAGAACCAGCGGTTGACTTTGAATGAGATGCCTAAAGGGCCTGCCAGTGGCTGCCGGAAGATACGCTTCTGCACCATGATGGCCACCAGCATGGGTACAAACATGTAGAAAACAGCCAGCAGCGCCATGCCCGCGCCATCGGTCGTGCCGCCCAGGGCGAGGTATAATCCTACCAGCGACCAGTCGATAAAGAAGGTCAACCCTGTAAAAAGCAGTATCTTTTTTGCACGTACACTCATTTTACAATCCTTTTCAATATAGCGAAATAATCCGATGGCATGCTACAAATCAGGCACAATATGACCCCCGCTATCGCGGTTGAATGAACAGCAGCCCTCGACGGCTTGAAGCTGGTCCATGGTCCCGAAAGCGGTCAGGCTGCCGCCGGCCTCGACCCCGGTGTCAAGGCTGGGATTGATGACGATATTACCATCTTTCTCCCTAATAGCCAGTATGCGCACGCCTGTGAAGCGTTCCTCGATGCCCTTGATGCTGGCCCCGATAAGTGTCGAGTTTTCACCGATATAAACTTCCTCGACAACAAATTCTCCCTCCTTGCCGAGAAGGACGGTTTCGATGAATTGCACGGTGGTGGGGCGGGTGGCCAGGCGCGCCATCTGCATACCGCCGATGACCTCGGGCAGGATGATATGCGTGGCGCCGGCTTGCTTGAGCCTGCGGGCGGCGTCGTCGTTATTGGCGCGGCCAATGATCGTAAGCCTGGGGTTAATCTCGCGGGCCGTCAACACGGCATAGGTGTTGTAGGCGTCGTCACCGAAAGCTGTGATAAGGCTTCTGGCTTTTTCAATCCCGGCGCGCTTAAGCACGGCATGGTTGGTGGCGTCATCTAATATGCTCAGGCAATCCTGCTGCATGGCACGTGTGTAGCTGTTCATGCTGTGATCGATAACTACGAAATCGGCCTTCTGCTGTTTGAGAGTACTGGCAATGGCCTCGCCCACGCGGCCGTAGCCGCACAGTACGAAGTGGTTATTGAGCTTCCTTATCCTGGCGTCCATACGGCTCCTCCTGAATGACCCGAATTCACTTTCGAGTGTTGCCTGTACGATACTGGTGAGTATATAAAAAGCTGTGCCGACGCCGCCCAGCGTCAGTACTATGGTGAAGATACGGCCGGCCGCGGAAAGCGGGTGGACCTCGCCGAACCCGACCGTGGTTATGGTAATAACGGTCATGTACAACGAATCAAAGAAGTCCCACTGTTGAATGAGCATGTAGCCGGCTGTGCCGAAGGCCAAAAGGGAAAAAAGGGCGATAAACCACTTGATATAACGGCTGTTTTTACCCATATCGGCAACCCGGGACTGCGCTGGCGGTGCTATTTGCAGCAGTCCAATTTGCCCAGCGCATCGTCAATTTCGCTAGTGGTCTGGAAGCGCTGGTCTTGGATATCTCGGATAATGCCCGTGGAATCGATAAAGAATGTTGTCGGGAAAGACGGTGATTTATACAGGCTGTCTGCTATGCCTTCCGTATCCAGCAGGACGGGGAAGGTCAGGCCTTGTGTGCCGATGAATAGTTTCACCTTGTCGACGTCGCCGCGCACGTTGGCTGCCAGTATTATGACATCATCGCGGCCGTACTTATCGAATGTTGCCTGTAGGAGCGGCATCTCCGCCTCGCAGGCGGGGCAGCCTTCCAGCCAGAAATTGAGCAGCACCTTGCGGCCTAAAAATTGGCTCAGGCTGTATTTAGTGCCGTCGAGTGAAGTGAGAGTAAAGTCGGGGGCGCGTTTGCCAATGAAAGGACCTATATCAACTATGCTCTGGGTCTTGGCCGGTTGAAGCTCCTGCATCGATTCTTTGCCGGAGGCATCCTTTGAGCGCAATTTCAAATAATACTGCGTTTCGGGAAGCAGGTTGTCGATCTTGACGGTATGCCAGATGGAGAGGCTGTTACCCTGGCTGGCTGTATTGCGGTAATTCCTGTCGAGCCCGTAATCCACTTCTCCCGTAGCCGGTTCGTCGGTCTTCCAGGTTATCAACATGGCCGAGTCCGTGACAGAGCTGGTCCCCGCGCCTCATATCTCCGGGTAGCTGGTATCCTTAGAGGATGTCGCGGCCAGGAACCGCTTTGAAACCACCGTGTCCCCGAGTGCGCTGAATGAGTGCTCTGACACATTGATGTTGTTGATATTGTAGAGGATCCTGATATGATACGAAGCGCCCGGATCAAGGTCAGCGATGGTGAGCGAATGCAGCGTCACCGGTGCTACAGTTATCACCGTCTGGATATTTTTACCATCTATATCTACCTGTGTCGTTGAGGGCTGAGAAGTGCTCCAGTTAACTACGGCGCTTTTTTCATTATTCGATTGTACTATAACGTCGCTTATAGGTGGAACGGATGGCTTGGCCCTGGTGCCGGTCGAAACGGCCAGGACGGTCTGCTCCAGGTCGGAAAGAGTTGTAACTGGCCCTTCCACCCTGGCGCGTATTATGCCGTTTTTATCCAAGAAAACCAGGGTCGGCTCATAGGATATGTTGTAGCTCGAGCGCAGCTTGCCTGACATGTCCCCGATTACCGGGAAGCTTATCTCGTAATCCTTTACCAGGTGTTCTATATCGCTGCTGCTGGCGCCTGAGGCAATAGCTATGATGGCAGGGTCTTTCCCCCCGGATTTCTGGTAAAGCTGGTTCAGCTTATCAGGTGTATAGAGCTTGCGTTCGACACCGTTCACGTAAAAGAACTGGTCGTCCCAGAAATCACGGTCCCAGAAAACCAGCACCACTGCGTTGCCGCGGAATGAGCTTAAAGCCCGGGAATTATCATCGCTTAACTGCATGACGAAGTCCGGTGCGATATTGCCGACCCCGCTGCCGGTCCTGGGGACCAGCAGGATAATAGTCCCGCAGAGCAACAGCCCGAAAAGGACGACGCCTATAATAGTGAAAAGCGCGCGGTTTTTCTTGAATCTGTCTATCATGGAAATCGGTATGTTGTTAACTTCCTTTTCAAGTATTGCTATCTTCTCAAGCAGAGCTTTGCTTCTCTCAGAGTAAGCATCTGCCGGCAGTTCGCCAACGTTGAACCTCGTTTGCAGTGTAGCCAGCTCTTCGCGGCACTTATCAAGCTCAAGCTTCTTGACTACCTTCTCCCTGTCAATTATATCCTTATTATCAGCTATAGGCATATCGTGTTAACAAGTTCAACCGGATAAATTTGCATAATATATTTGAATTATTATAACCGAATTTGTCAAATATATCAGGTTTATTTGACAGAGGCCATCCGCTCCTCCATCTCATCAATACCGAGAAATGGGCCGATTTTGATGGATGTAATAATGCCGGTTTCGCTTATAAAGAAAGTGGTGGGCATGCCCCTGACATTGTACAGATTGGCCACGGTTCCGCGGGGGTCAACCGGTATTACGAATTTCAGCCCGTCTGCTTTGGCATAGCCCAGGGCGCTGTCGGGGTCATCCTGCGTATTGACCGCGATAACCACTACCTCTTCCTCGGGGTACTTTTCAGAGAAAGCCTTAAAAGCCGGGACTTCGTATCGGCAGGGGCCGCACCAGGTGGCCCAGAAATTCAGGATGACCGGCCTGCCGCGGTAATCGCTCAGGCTTATTTCTTTTTTATCCAATGTAGGCAGGGTGAAATCCGGCGCTGTGAAGCCGATTCTATTGCCGATGTTTACATCAGTCTGTGTAGCGGCCTTGGTCACTATAGCGGCCTTGGTCACTATCGCAGGCTGGCTGATTGCCGGACTGGCGTGCGCGACGCGGTCGATAACGGCAACCGCGGATATCAGGATAACAGTTGCCGGTACGAGTATCCATAGTAATCGGTTAATCTTTATATCATTCATAGCGTTGGTTCTTCCCGGTTAAAAAATAACAATCAGCCTATAGTATAGAACTTCTTTGAAATATGACGAAAATCGCTCCTATTCCTTTATGATAAGGAAACATCCAAGTGCTGCATCACGTATGTGTGCAGAGCGACCGTTTGACTGTTATGCTTGACCAAAGTGTTCAAGACACACTATATAGTTTTCGAAATATGAGTACTCCAGTCGCGAAGTATCCAATTAATTAATCGTTAAATTGATGAGTGCGGCTATTTAATGGGCATCACTGTATAATTTTCTTCACTTCTGTGATCAGGTCATCCTTGGTGGCAAATCCGCCGATTTTGATGGATTTGATAGTTCCGTCCGTGCCGATAAAGAACGTGTTCGGGTCGGCATTCTTGGGACAGCAGAATTTCTTATAGATTTCATTTTTTAAATCAATAACCGTTGTAAAGTCGTAACCATTCTTGGTGAGGAAATCTTTTATTGTACCTGTGCTGTCCAGAGTGTTTACAGACAAAATAACCAGCCCCTGTCCCCCGTATTGCTTGCCGATATCACTGAAATAGGGCATTTCCTTTTTGCATTCGATGCAACTTACAGACCACGTATTTATAACCACCGGCTTTCCTGCGAAGCTGCTCAGGCTGATGCTCTTGCCATCCAGGCCGGGCAGGGTGAAATCCGGTGCCTTATCGCCGATCTTTGGGCATGCCGGCAAAGGTGCTCCACAACCTGCAAACAGGCTAATAGCCACGGCAGTTGCCAGTAAGAGGAGTGTAAAGGATTTCATAATCATATTCTCCTAATTCAACTCTTCAGGTCGCAAAACGGCTCAGCCAGGTAAGCTGGCCCGTGAGCATCAATATGCCGACTATTATGAGCAGGATACCGCTTATTATAGAAATAAGCGCCAGGTGACGGTTAAGGCCTTTCCAGAAAGGCATTATGTAGCTCCAGGCCAGCCCGATGAGCAGGAAAGGTATGCCCAAGCCCAGCGAGTACGCCGCCAGTAGCAGGGCTCCCTTGGTGGTTTCCTGGGTGTACGAAGCTATAAAGAGGATGGAGCCGAGGATGGGCCCGATGCAGGGGGTCCAGCCTACCGAGAAGGCGGCGCCGATCAGCATCGATCGAAGATAGCCAGGATTACGCGCATGTTGCAGGTGCAGGCGCCTTTCGTAATTAAGCCAGGGTATTTTGTAGGCGGCGATGAGGAACACGCCGAATATGATTACCACGACGCCGGATACGATACGAAGGGTCTCAGCGTAAGCTGTTATCGCAGAGCCGATCAATCCTGCCGACGCGCCCATCAGGATAAACAGAATGGAAAACCCCAACACGAACGCAATGCTGTGCAGCAAAATCGGCCATATCTTTCTTTTCTGGGTGTCATCGATAGCCGAGGCTCCTGCCAGGTTGGCAATGTAGGCTGGGACCAGGGGCAGTACGCAGGGCGAGAAAAAAGAGAGCAGACCGGCGCCGATGGCAGTCCAGTAAGTAATATCGCTTAATTGGCCCACTATTACACTAAAGCCTTGTCTATGAGCTTTTGGATATCTTTCTTCGGTCTGTAGCCGACCACCTGCTCGAAGGGCTTGCCTCCCTTGAAGACGATCAGTGTGGGGATGCTCATCACGTTGTAGCTTGAGGCAATCTTGGGCGCATCGTCCACGTTGACCTTGGCGAAGCCCATTTTATCCTTGTACTGTGCGGCAAGCTCGTCCACGATCGGTGCGACCATCCTGCAGGGACCGCACCAGACCGCCCAGAAATCCACCAGCACCGGCTGCTGTGAGTCCAGCACCGTTGCCTTAAAATCGTTTTCGCTTACATTTTTTATATTTTCAGCCATTTCGCCTCCAATTTAGATTTTCTTGGTTATGGGGTCGGAGGGTGCAGCCTGGTTGACGGTCAGGTCTTCCAGCCGTGCGCTGTCCTCTATCTTAGCACCACTGGCAATAATGCTGCCAGTAATCGATGCTCCCGCGCTTACGATAATATCATCCCATAGGACCGAATTCTCTATCATCGCCCCTTTTCCGATAATGCAGTTGCTGCCGATTACTGCCGGGCCTGTGATAGTGGCGCCCTCTGCTATTTTGCAGCCGCCATTAATGACAGCCGGCCCGGTTACACGTGCAGAGGGGTGGACCTCGCAGCCCTGTTCGATAGTGATATCCTTGAACCTGTACAGTGGCGAAGAACATAAGCCGCGCAGCACATCGCAATTCAACTGGTGATATTGCGACGGCCTGCCCATATCTATCCAGTAAGATTTACTGGTGTAGGCGAAAACCCGTTCACCTCTCTCCAGCATGGGAGGGAAGACGCCTCTCTCAACCATGAAGAACTGGCCATCGGGAATGCAGTCCAGCACTGACGGCTCCAGGATATACACACCGGCGTTTATCCAGTGGCTGGTGACCTTGTCCCGGGCCGGCTTCTCAATGAACGCTGTGACGCGCCCGTCCTCTTTCGTCTCGACCACAACGAACCTCGTTGGGTCATCCACATGTGAGAGGGCTATGGTGGCCACGGCCCTGTTGCGCCTGTGAAACGTCAGCATATCCGTGTAATCGATATCGGAGAAAGTGTCGCCGTTAAGCACAAAAAAGGTATCTTTCACGTGCGCGCCGGCGTTCTTGACTGCGCCGGCGGTGCCCAGCGGCTTTTCCTCCAGGCTATAGCTGAGATTGATGCCCGCTCCCGCCCCATCCTTGAAATACGCGAAAATGGAATCAGGCTTATATCCCATGGCCAGCACGATATCGTTTATGCCGTGAGCAGCCAGCTTGAGGATGACGTGCTCAATGAACGGCCTGTTGACCACAGGAACCATGGGTTTAACAACTGAATAGGTCAGCGGACGCAGCCTTGTGCCCTCGCCGCCGACAAGAATTATCGCCTTCATAGTTGGGTAATCCAATAATTGTAAACCGTTTGTATGCGGGGGGCAACCATTACTTGTTTATCTGAACATCTATCAAATATCGTATTTGGGGTCGAACTCCTGTTTGACCTTCGATTCCCGGGATTTAAGCTCGTTTTCAGGAGCGGTCAGCCCGCATGATTCTTCCAGCTTTATTATCCGGTCTTCGAGCTTATCCTGCTCGTCCAGCACCAGCCTGATGGCCTCGGCCACGGGGTCGGGGAGGTGGCTATGGTCGAGGTCTATCCTGGCCTCGCGCTGCTCTTCGACGATGCGACCGGGCACGCCTACCACGGTCGCGCCGGGCGGCACGGATTTGATCACCACTGAACCGGAGCCGATGCGCGCCCCCTCTCCAATAGTGATGGCGCCGAGGATGATGGCGCGCGATCCGATGACTACCTGGTTGCAGATGGTGGGATGGCGTTTCTTTTTCGCCAGGGTGGTGCCTCCCAGCACCACGCCCTGGTACATCAGCACGTCGTCGCCTATCTCTGAGGTTTCGCCTATTACCACGCCCGCGCCGTGGTCGATAAAGAAACGCCTGCCGATGGTGGCGCCGGGATGTATCTCTATCTGCGTGAAAAAGCGGTTGACCTGCGAGATCAGGCGCGCCGTGAAATAACATCTGTGGCGGTAGAAGAAGTGAGCGATGCGATGCCACCACAGCGCGTGAAGCCCGGGGTATAGGAAAAAAACCTCCCAGGCGCTGCGCGCCGCGGGGTCGCGCTCCATGGCGGCGCGGATGTCTTCCTGCATCAAATTAAAACAACTGCACACGGTTACAGTTATTATACGTTATTTTATAGGGGTCATACCTGAAAAAGGCAGATAACCGCTGCGCCGCCGTTCAGGGTGCCTTCTTGGGGAGCCTGCCCGGGATCATTTCAAGGTACCCAGCAGCCCGGTGACCTCCTCAAGGCCGTCCACGATGCGCGGGCCGGGACGATCAATCAGGTTGGCATCGCTGAGTTTATAAACCCGGTTGTTTTTAATAGCATCGGTGGTTTGCATCCAGTCCTGCTGCCTGAGATTGCTGGCTGTAGCATCAGCACTGGCAGCCATACCCGTTATTATCAAAACCTGCGGGTTTTTGCTGACAATTGATTCGGGAGAAACGATGCGGGAGTTCTCGAAATCCGCTGAGAATATATTGACGCCACCTGCCTTGGAGATGAGATCGTCGATATACGACTTGCCGCCCATCGTCCAGATGGGGTCATGCCAGATTACGTACATCACACGCGGGCGCTTGCCGGGAGGCAGCAAGTCCGTTTTCGCAGTGATAGTCTTTATCCTGCCGGATAACTGACCGGTAAGCTGTAAAGCGGCCGCGCTGCTGCCCGTCACACTGCCCACCAGTGTGATATTTCCGATTATCTCGTCTACGGTGTGTGCGGAAAGTACTATCACGGGCAGGCCGACTTTTTCCAGGGCAGGCAGGACGGTTTTCTCATGGATGGACTCAGCAAGCACCAGGTCGGGGGCTATGCTTACTATCTTTTCAATGTCAGGGGTCATGTAGCCGGCTACGCGGGGTTTGAGTTTGGCCTTTTCCGGGTAGTCGCAATAATCCGTAACCCCCGCTATATGGTCGTCAAGCCCCAGCGCAAAGAGTATCTCCGTATTGCTCGGGGCAAGCGATACGATGCGCTGCGGCAGGTGTTCGATTGTTACTTTCCTCCCCAGTCTGTCGGTAATGGTTATGGGAAAGGCCGGAGACACTGCCGGCTCCGTCACCGTGCCAGCGGTAACCCCGGACTGCGCGGGCGGCGGTTGCGGTGTGCAGGCCGGCAGCAGGCATCCTATTGCGAAAGCCAGTGCCGCTATACAAATTAAACTCCGTTTCATTGAGCACCTCCCGATCTATAAATTGAAAAACCCCCGCTGCCTTCCGGCAGCGGGGGTTGACATAACAAAATATTTGCCCCCGTTCACTGCGAAGGCGCTTGATTGCATGGCAGGCGTTCTGACTATAACAGCAGGCAGGGCTGTAACGGACTTACACCGTATTGCTGTCCAATTAAGGCCGTAATCGCTCACGGCCGCCATGACACACTATTCAGTTGTGGGGATATTGTATTGGCCGGCGGTAGCGGCTGTCAAATCCCGTGGGTGGCCTCTCTTATCAAATACCGAACAGCCGGGTTGTGTTTTCCCGCACGATACGGGACATTTCATCCCGGCTGATGCCTTTTATAGCGGCCGCGGCTTTGAGGCTGCGCAGGATGTCGGCGGGTTCGGAGCGGTACTTTTCTTCCCTGCCGTAGTGAACGGGGCAATCGGTTTCCAGCAGCAGCCTTTCAGTGGGAGCTTCGCGGATGGCGCGGCGATGCTCGTCATGGTACTCCGCAGCGGGTGTGGCCGAGACGTAATAGCCCGCTTCAATAAGTCCGGTCAGTGTACTGGTGAAGCCTGTATACCAGTGAAAGACCAGCCGCCTTTTGCAGGCTATCCTTCCAGGCGTAGCGGCTGTGGAACGAAACCGGCTTGGCAAACTCGAGGGCCAGTTCGAGCAGGCGCTTCAATATATCCTTCTGCTGATCCTTGCCCGCTCCCTTAAGCACCCTTTTATCGTAGTCCAGTCCTACCTCGCCGAGGGCAACGGCGCTGCCCAGGTTGTCCCTGATAAAGGCGATATTTTCTTCCAGTACCCGCGGGCTCATATTGCCGAGGGACCAGGGATGCAGGCCGATGGCGGGGTAAATGAAGCCGGGGTAGGCTGAGGCCAGCTTGAAAGTCTTGATATTGGAGGCTAAATCCTGCCCCACGGAGATGATAGCTGTTACGCCGGCCTGTTTGGCGTGCTCAACAGCAGCGGACAGGTCCTCCAGTTCGTCGAGGTGGGCGTGCGTGTCAACCAGTTCCGCCATGCTTGCCCCCGAAAAGATCGTCAAAGGTGATTTCAAGCGCCTTGTCCGTCGACAATATGCCGCGCTCTGTTACGATACTGCTGACCAATTCAAGCGGTACCATGTCGAAGCCGGTTTCAGGCTGGTGCAGGCCGGTCAGGAAGCCTCTGGGGTCGCACTTAGCGGTTTCACAAATGATATGCAAAGGCTTTTCCTTGCGCGCGGCCACGAGGGCAAGCTCAAGCGATGGCTCTCCGTTGATCAGCCAGCCGTGCAGAGATATGGCGTCGGCGCCGCAGAAGATATAATCCGCCCGGGCAACGTGCCAGGCCAACTGGCCGGCGGGCACCACCTTGCAGGATATGCCCGCCGCCTGCAGGCGCCTTGCTGTAATTTCGCCATAGGATATTTTTTTATGGTGCGAATCGACGGCCAGTACCCTGAAGTCAGTTCCACCGCGCATAGCCATTTCGAGGGTAGAACAGACAGCCGAACTATGGCTGCAGGTCATGACAATGCTGCGTTTGGTAACCAGCTTCACAGCGTTACGGCTGGCAGCGTTTGTGGATTTTTCCTGGGATTTGAGCAGCCTGCTGGCGATGCTGAAAGCCGTTTTCTTTAACCTCTGCGGCGATTTCGCCGTTACAGCAGCCACGGAAAGCTCCTCCTTTATATAAAGGGCATAATTGGCGATGGAGACCATGCCCGGGCGGGCATCACTCAAAGCCTCCGCTACCTCGTTTATCTCCGCCAGGAATCTCTCCGCTGTTTCCGCCGCGCTGTCTGCGGCTGTCTGCCTGAGGATTTCCAGGGCCAGCCGGCCCAGGGTACCGGCGCCGTGCTCCCTGTCCCTTTTAAGGGCGCTAATGCTTTTCCTTAGCGGGACTATCATTAACGGAATTATACCCTTTTAGCTTAAACCCGCTCAAAATTCAGGTTTGGCAATTAGGGCGTAGATAACGGCGATCACGGCAGCAGCGCCGGCAATGAAAAAACCCGAAGCATATCCGGGCACTGCGCCGCTGATGATAGAACCGAATAGCGTACCCAGGGTGATGGTGACCTGTATGGTCGCCAGGTTGCCCCCCATACGCGTGGATACGAACAGGTTAGATACTATCAGGCTGCGGGTGACCAGGGTTAGGCTGTCCCCTACGGCATGGGTTAGTCGCGTGGCCAGCACCGTCCCAAAGCTGTTGGTGAAAACAAGCAGTATATTGGTGATCCCGGAGATAGCTATACCTACGTAATAAGGTGCGGCCAGGCCTTTTCCGCGGGAGTTGACCCGGTCTGCATAAAATCCGCTGATTATGGATAGCAGTGCCATAACGTTGGCATGGATAAAAAATATCCAGCCGACCGACTCCTTGTCGAGCTTTATTTCCTTGTTAAGAAAGAGGCTGAAGCTGGACTGTTCCGCCCCGGCATGCAGGGAAAAGGCGAAGACCAGTATGATGAAGATGAGCACCGACCTGTTTGAGATATCTGCCCGGTAATCGCTTATCTTCACCCTGGCGCCGGGGATATCGGGCAGCTGCAGGCTCAAAATTACCATGGGCAGCGTACCGGCCAGCGAAAAAAGGAAAATGGCGTTCATGTCGAAGGCTGAGAGCAGGTAACCGCCCAGCAGCGAACCGAGCCCGTAGCCTATTAATATCCCGGCCGTGAAAAAACCAAGCTTCAGCCCGCGTATCTTATCCCCCAGCGTCTTATAGAAAAGCGCGGACAGGGCGTTATTAAAAAGCGCATTGCCTGTACCGCCGATGCCCAGCATCAGCATGGTGGACCAAAAATCGTGCGCGGTCAGCAGTCCCACGATGCTCAGTGCGAAGATTAACTGGCTGGCGATCACCAATTTCTTGGGCGATATGCGGTCGACGAAGACACCGAAAGGTATCATCAGTATCAGTGATACCAGCGGGAAAACGGATATCAGCAGGCCTACCTGGAAATGGCTGAAGCCTATATCTATCCAGTAGATGGTGATATAGGTTAAGATCGCCCACAGGAAGGTGGACTGAAGGAAGCCTATCAGGCAGGGGATAGTGTACCGTTGGGAAAAACTTATATTATTCATGTAAATTTTTGAAAGATGAAGTATAGCAGATAGCTGCCGCGACGGCTAAAGCATCATTATTTAACAGTCCTTCAGGGAGCCTTGCCATTACGGTACGTGTTGCGTCAAAATAAACTGTTACC
>JAPLHK010000051.1 GCA_026389715.1 Chloroflexota bacterium | reverse complement strand
GATATATTCTTCCCGAGTAGGCAGGGCGGCTACATTTTACCCGCATAAACTTTACGGGCCTTTTTCCGTTTTTTGTATCAGGGTATTGAATTCTGTATTTACGGGGGACGTTTCATGCGACAGCTTCTCATAGCTCTGGCCGTTGCGCTGGTGATAATGACGGGTTGTATTTATATCCGGCCTTTCCCGGCTGAGCCCGGCCCCGATAAAGTGCAACCGCCGGCTGCAGCCACTTTTACCGTTGTACCCGGTAGTGTAATCGCAACTGCAAACCAGCCCGTCACTAATTCAGTTACCATCACACCACAGGGGGAACGTGTTGTAACTCTCAGCCTGGTCCAGGCCGAAAGCGGATCGCTGGTAAAAAGCTCTGCCACCTATATGAAATCCAGCGCGGTTTGCGCCGGCGACAATGCAGCTAACTTTGCCAGCCGCGCCTTCCTCAGCTTCGACCTGACGTTGCTTCCACCCACTGCAGTTATCTTAGAGGCGGTGCTTGATCTGACCGGCAATACGGCGCTGGGCACTCCGACTTATAGCAAGGCAAATTGGGGCAATATGGGGGCGCTGGAGGTTTATCTATATCAATACGGGTCATTAGAGAGCGCGGGCAGAATCGCCTATGAGTCGACTTCGTCTCCGGTCGGTAGCCTGAAATTGACGGAGACGGCCGATACTCCGCTCACGCTTGACGTAACGCGGGACAGCAATGGCAATAACGTAGTACAGCAATTAATGAATAACGGGCAGTCGAGATGTCAGTTCAGGGCTCAGTTCTTCACGTCTACCAACTGGGACAGTCAAGCCGACCAGCTTTGCTTAGACGGCGCGCTGCTGAGGGTGAAATACACCCTGCCCTGACCGCTTAAAAGGCTTTCAACGGTTCAAGCTCGAAGCGGAAGTTCTCGATGACGGTGTTGGCCAGCAGCTTCTTGCACATGTCCTGAACCTCGGCGCGGGCTTTGGTGAGGTCATTTTCTTCTATTTTGATCTCAATATACTTGCCGGCCCGCACCTCCTGCACCGTGGAGAAGCCGAGGGTGTGCAGCGCCCCCCGGATGGTCAGGCCCTGCGGGTCGTTTACGGTGGGCTTGAGCGTTATATAAACTTTAGCTATATACATTTTTCAGCTTCCTCCCGGTCAAAAAGTAGTAGGCGTCCCGGTAGCGTTCCGCAGTGGCCTCTATGACAGCGGGGGGCAGCGCCGGCGCCGCGGACTTTTTGTCCCAGCGGGACTTAACCAGCCAGTCCCTGACCGGTTGCTTATCATAGCTGGGCTGGGCTTGCCCCGGCTCATAAAGCCCGGCATCCCAGAAACGGCTGGAATCGGGAGTGAGCGCCTCGTCGATCAGGATTAGCTCCCTGTCGTAATAGCCAAATTCAAACTTGGTATCCGCGATGATGATGCCGCGTTCCATGGCGTAATCCCGCGCAAAAATGTATAAAGCCAGGCTTTTTTCCTCAAGCTTACGGGCTGCTTTTTCCCCGACCAGGTCGATAAGCTGTTTGGGCTTTAACGGTATGTCATGACCGGCATCGGCCTTGGTGGTGGGCGTGAACAGCGGCTCGGGGAGCTGCTGGCTTTCTATCAGGCCGGAGGGAGCTTTACGCCCGCTGATGGTTCCCGATTTCTTATATTCAGCCCAGGCCGAACCCGAGATATACCCGCGTACAACGCATTCAACCGGGATGCGCTCGGCCTTCAGCACGACCATCGAGCGCCCCCTCAGCCATTCCGGCAAGGGCATTTTGCCGATGGTGTATTTTGACAGGGCACGCCGGCTTTCCACCGATTCCACCAGGTGATTATGCACGATGTGGTAAGTCTTGCCGAACCAGAACACGGAGAGCTGGTTTAAAACGATGCCTTTATCAGGTATCCCGGTGGGCAAAACTACATCGAAAGCTGAGATGCGGTCCGTAGCTATCATCAGCAGGTGGTTGCCCGTGATGTAAGTATCCCTGACCTTGCCTTTGCCGAATACAGGAAGTTTGAGTGCGGTATCAAGTATAGTATTCAATCCATAACTCCTATTTTTTTGTTGCGGTCCTATTTTTACTCTTGAGCAGGCCAAGCCGCTCAAAGATGGTATCGACATGCCTGACAAAATGGCGGTAATCGAAGATGGATGCCAGCTCCTTTGAATTCAAATGCTGCGTAACCTCGTTATCAGCCTTGAGCAGTTTCAGGAACGGGGTGCGTGTTTTCCAGGCCTGCATGGCGTTGCGCTGCGTCAGCTTATAAGCTTCCTGCCTGCTGAGGCCTTTGCCCACCAGCGCCAGCATGACGTTTTGCGAAAAGACCAGGCCCCGGGTAAGCTCGAGGTTGCGCTGCATGTTTTCGGGGTAAACCTGCAGCCCTTGCATGACTCCGGTAAAGATATTCAATATGTAATCGAGCGCCAGGCAGGAATCGGGGAGTATGACGCGTTCGTTGGACGAATGGCTGATATCGCGTTCATGCCAGAGCGCCACATTCTCGAGCGCCGTGACGGCGTGGCCCCTTATCAGCCTGGCCAACCCGCAGACGCGCTCGCACAACTCGGGGTTGCGCTTGTGCGGCATGGCTGAAGAGCCGGTCTGCCCGGATGAAAAGGGCTCCTCCACTTCCAGCACCTCGGTGCGCTGCAATGCCCTGATCTCCGTGGCGAACTTGTCCAATGAACTGGCGGTGATGGCCAGTGTGGCGACGAACTGGGCATGCCGGTCCCGCTGGATAACCTGGTTGGATATCGGGGCATGCGCTAAACCCAGCGCCTTACAGGCCTTTTCCTCGATCCCGGGTGGTACGGTGGCGTAGGTGCCGACGGCGCCGGAGATCTTGCCCACGCTGATAACCTTCCTCGCTTCCAACAGCCGTGTATGATTCCGCCTCATCTCCTGTGCCCACAGGGCCAGCTTAAGCCCGAAGGTGATCGGCTCGGCGTGAACGCCGTGGGTACGGCCGATCATCAGCGTATCCTTATGGGAGAGCGCCCCGTCCTCCAGTACTTTAATCAGCGCTTCGACATCTTCCAGCAGCAGGCCGGCGGCCTCCTGCATCTGCAGGGCCTGCGCCGTATCCATTATGTCCGAGGAGGTAAGTCCGAGGTGGATGAAGCGGGAGTCCTCGCCCACCGTTTCGCCCACGGCATTGAGAAAGGCCGTGACATCGTGGTGGGTAACCTTGAATATCTCAGCCATCCTCTCGAAGTTGACCGTGGCCTTCCTGATATTGGCCAGGGATTTGCGGGGTATGCGGCCCTCATCAGACCAGGCCTCGCAGACCGCGATCTCCACCTGCAGCCATTTATCGAACTTGTTTTTTTCAGACCAGATTTTTTTCATGCGTGGACGTGAGTAACGTTCAATCATCTCTACCTTCCCTCACGATTCAGCCAGCCTGCGTTTATAATCCGCGAAAAGCTTTCTTACCGGCTCATATTTGATTGAGAGCATCTGCGCCGCCAGCAGGGCGGCATTCTTGGCCCCGGCCGTGCCGATGCCCACGCAGGCTACAGGTACGCCCCCCGGCATCTGGATGATGGAGTAAAGCGAGTCGATACCCTTGAGGTCGCTGGTGGGAAGGGGCACGCCTATGACCGGCAGGGTTGTCCAGGAGGCGATCACGCCGGGCAGGTGGGCCGCGCTGCCCGCCGCCGCGATAATCACCTCGTAACCCCGCGAAGCGGCTTCCATCGCGTACTGGCGGACACTGTCCGGTTTGCGGTGCGCCGACAGGATTGACAGGTCGAAATCGATTTTGAATTCGCCCAGTATGTCGAGCGCCGGTTGAATGAATTGTTCGTCCGTTTTGCTGCCGATGACTATGCCCACCCTGGCCATCAATTCACCTCCCGCTCCGCAATATCGGTGCGGTAATGCATGCCTTCAAAATTAACATATTTTATGTTGCGGTATGCCCTGTCCCTGGCGGCTTTCAGCGTTTTCCCGGTAGCGGTGACGGTAAGCACCCTTCCCCCGTCCGTCACTATCCGGCCGTCAGGGCGCTTTTTGGCGCCCGCGTAAAAAATATTGACGTCCTGCTCGAGGTCGCCGGAGACGCTGATGACCCGGCCGGTCTGGTACTCGCCCGGGTAGCCGCCCGATGCCAGCACAACGCCGGCGCAGGCGTCGCCGCTCCATTCTATTTTGATCTTATCCAGCGTACCGTTTACCGTTGCCAGCATGATATCTACCAGGTCTGTCTTCAGACGTGGCAGGATGGCCTGGGTTTCAGGGTCGCCGAACCTGGCGTTGAACTCCAGCACCTTCGGCCCCCGGCCGGTCAAAATCAGTCCCGTATACAATACACCTTTGTAGGGCGAACCCTGCGCTGCCATGGCGTCTACAACGGGCTTGATGACTGTGGCTGTCACCTGCTTAACCATGCCTTCATCGAAGAAACCCGGCGGGCTGTAGCTGCCCATGCCGCCGGTATTGGGTCCGGCATCGCCGTCGAATACGCGCTTGTAATCGCAGGCCGGCACCATGGGAATTACAGTCTTCCCGTCGCTAAAGGCCAGCAGGCTGACCTCCCTGCCGGTCAGGCATTCCTCGATTATTACGCGGTCGCCGGCCGCTCCGAAAACCCTGGCCTTCATCATGGAATCGAGCGCAAACAAAGCCTCATCAATGGTCTCAGCCACTGTTACACCCTTGCCCGCTGCCAGGCCGTCGGCCTTGACGACTATGGGAGCGAGTTGCTTTTTTAGGTAGCTTTTAGCTTCCTCATAATCGGTGAATTCCCGGCCGGCGGCGCAGGGTATGCCGTGTGTTACCATCAGTTCGCGGGCGAAGGCTTTGCTGGATTCAAGGCGGGCGGCTGATCCCGATGGGCCGAATACGGGTATGCCGGATTGATTGAAGCGGTCCGTTATGCCGGCGGCCAGCGGAGCTTCCGGGCCGACTACCACCAGGCCGATATGCAGTTCCTGCGCTTTCTTGATGATCGCGGGTAGATCAGATGATGATATAGCGATATTATGGGCGATGCCAGCCGTCCCGGCATTCCCCGGGATGGCATAGATGCCATCGACATGCGGACTGCGGGCAATCTTCCACGCCAGAGCATGTTCCCTTGCCCCGTTGCCGATAACCAGTACCTTCAAGCTGGTGTCTCCACCGTAAATTTATGCGGTTATCTTTTTGACGACGTTACGCTTGTGGCTCTTGGTCTTGCCACGGTTCTTTTTTGCTGCTTTAAGCTTGGGTTTATGCGCCATTTCTCTTTCTACCTTAATTCGTTATTCAATTTTTCAGCCTGTACCGGATCAAGCAATTTCAACAGCTTGATCAGTTTGGCTGCGTGTACCTTCTTACCTTCCAGGATCTGCTCGATCGCGTCTGCCGCTTCCTCGCTATCGAGCATCTCCACCTGTGCTTCATATTCGTTAATAGATTTAAGCTCAGCCGCCAGGTCGTCACGTATCATCTCAAGGTCCATGGACCCTTCGATTTCCTCTTCCTCTTGCTCAAACGGGTTAAAAGTCATAAATGCCTCCAGTGAACTTGCGGCAAAGCTGATAAAAGGAGATTAGCCAATGCCGGATTGCCCAAGAAGTATATATTTTCAGGCGGTTTAAATCAAGGGACAGGTTTGCCCGGCCGGCCTGCACAGCACAACCGCTTAAGTCGCTTTTATTTCTTTAACTCAGGCCGGCGGGATGGCCTTTAATAATGCATCGCGGTAAGTTGTGAGAATCTCGGCTGCGTATCTCTCGATGTGGCCCTCATCGCAAAGGGTTGCGAGTTCAGGGTCGATAGGTATGCGTGCCAGCAGCGGCGCCCCTGCTGCCCTGGACATTTCGTCCCCGCGGCTTTTACCGAAGATGTCGATCTGTTTCTTAAGCTCGGGCACATACAGAAAGCTCATATTCTCGACAACGCCGAGTACTTTTTTATCCATCTGCTGTGCCATCTTGACGGCTTTTTTAACGATCATGGTGGTCAGATCCTGCGGCGTAAATACTATGATAGCCCCGCTGACCGGCAATACCTGCAGCGCCGTCAGCGGCGCATCGGCAGTGCCGGGCGGCAGGTCAACGATCAGGTAATCGAGGTTGCCCCAGAGTACGTCTTCCCAGAACTGTGTGATAGCCTTGCCGATCAAAGGCCCCCTCCAGATTACCGCCTCGTCATCGCCGGGCAGGAAGAGGTTAATCGAGATGATCTCTATACCGTTGGCTGATAGCACCGGCAATATCCCGCTCTCGCTGCCCATGGGGCGCGTCGATATCCCGAACATTTTCGGTATGCTGGGCCCGGTGATATCGGCGTCGAGGATGCCGACGCTGAAGCCCTGCCTGTTGAGCAGGACGGCCGTCAGGGCGGTGACCAGCGACTTGCCCACACCGCCTTTGCCGCTCATGACGGCGATGACGTGCTTGACACGGTTTATCTCAAGCGGCCTTTTTTCGCTAAAAACTACCTCGATAGCAGCCTTGTCAGCGATTTGTTTAACCACGGACGCCGCCTTTTCTTTCACCCACCTTTGCGCGTCTTCATCGAGCGCTGTAGAGGCCAGTGTGATTACCACCTTGCCGCCGCCAAGTTCTATATCCCGGACCAGGTTTAAGTCGGTAAGGCTGCGCCGGATGCCGGGGACAAGCACGTCGGCGAGCGCCTCTTTAATTTTTTCTTGACTCAGCAAAATAATCCTCCGGTTATGCGGTCGTACGATAAATGATAACGGTATGCAGAATATGTGGCTAATCCGCCATGTGGCGGACCTTGTATTTAACAGCGCAGCTATTTTTTAGACTTTTCCGCGGCCTTCTTAAGGTCATTTTCGCTCAGCCTTAAAATTACCGTATCGCCTGCCGTGATGATGTCTTCAAGTTTGATTTTATATCTCTTATTAAATCCGGAGCTTATCACCGCATTTTTTACTTTAGCCGATACTAAATCTATCTCCAGGTCGGCAATTTTCCCGATTTTGTCACCGCCTGAACCGATAACTTCCTTGCCCAATAATTTCTTAACCAGCATATTACCTCCGCTGCGACATGACTCGGGGTACTGTATTTCCCCTCATTATTATACAATTAATAGTCGGCCGGGCAAGTAAGGTTTAATTACGCAGATAACGGAGCAAGATGTTTTATATAATATATGGAGATGACAGCTACCGCTGCCAGGCGGCTTTGAATGATATTAAGGCCGGTTTGGGCAGCCCGGATATGGTATCGGTTAATACCACGTCGCTGGATGGCCGCAAGCTGACCACCAGGGCGCTCAGCGATGTCTGTAACGTGGTACCCTTTATGGCGCCCAGCAGGCTCATCATTGTGGAAGGGCTGCTTAAACGCTTCCAGCCCGGAGAAAAGCAGACGCGTGCCAACGGCGGCAGCGGTGATGACGGCAACCAGAACCTCAAAGAATGGCAGGGGTTAAGTGACCATATCAAAGGTATGCCTGCATCTACCGTGCTGGTCATGTTTGAACCGGACCTTGATACCCGGTCTGCCAACCCGCTGGTCAAAGCGCTTTCGCCCGTGGCCGATAAGGTGATGCAATTGAGCGAGATGAAAGGCAGGGAACTGACCGCCTGGATAAAAGACTATGCGCTAACAAATGGCGCCAGGGTATCCCCTGCGGCTGTGGCCTTGCTGGCGGACTACATCGGCGGCGATTTATGGTCGTTGTCAGGGGAGATGAATAAGCTGATGACATATTGCCAGGACAGGGAGATAAGTGAAACGGATGTCAGGGAGATCACCAGCTTCGCCAGGGAGGAGAACATCTTTGCGCTGGTGGATGCTGTGCTGGAGGGAAGGATCAAGGAGGCGCAGCTCATGCTGCACCGGATGCTGCTGTATGGAACTGCGCCGCAGCAGATACTCAGTATGATCGAAAGGCAACTGACTATTGTCCTGCGCGTCAAGGAGCTTCAGGGCCTGCCGCAACCGGAGATACGGGAACGCCTGGGCCTGCATCCCAGATATCCGCTGGATAAAACCTTCAAGCAATCCAGGATATTTACCATGGCCAGGCTGCGCAAAGCTTTTCACGCGCTGCTGGATACAGACGTGGCGATCAAAACCGGGAAATATGAGGACGACCTGGCGCTTGACCTGCTGGTCATCGAACTTTGTAAATAGGGCACGAGTGGTTTGGTGTAATTTGAACGTGTCCGCTGATTCATAGCTGTCGACAATTGCCCGGTATTTGGTTAAAATTGGTGTGAAGTATGGGGGCGATATAAGATATGAGAAGGGTTTTGGCCGTTATTTTGGCCGGTGGCGCAAGTGAACGTTTGAGCGTTCTGGCTGCGGAGCGCGCCAAGCCGGCCGTTCCCTTTGGCGGAAAATACCGCATCATCGATTTCACGCTGAGCAACTGCGCTAACTCGGGAATATATAACGTGGCAGTGCTGACGCAGTTCAACCCGCGTTCGCTCGCGCAACATGTGGGAGTGGGTAGGCCGTGGGATATGGACCGGGAGAGTGGCGGGATTGTGATGCTGCAGCCTTTCCTCAGCCGTTCGCAGCGGAATTGGTATAAGGGCACAGCAGACGCGGTGTACCAGAACCTTTATTACATTATCGACCAGCGCGTAGATGAGATATTGGTTTTGTCAGCCGATCATATATACAGTATGCGGTATGACCAGATGCTGGCCTCCCACCGCAACCGCCAGGCCGATGTCTCGGTAGCAGTATACGAGGTGCCGCATGAAGAAACTTCGCGGTTCGGGATCATAACGCTGGACCATAATGAGCGTATTGTAAATTTTGAAGAGAAGCCTAAAGCTGCCAAGAGCAGGCTGGCTTCCATGGGCATATACATATTCAATAAAAAGGTGCTGATAGATGCGCTGGAGGAAACGTCCGGCAGTGAAACCGGCTATGATTTCGGCCACGACGTACTGCCCGGCCTGATCAGCAAGTACCAGGTATTTGGTTTCAGGTTCCGCGGGTACTGGCGCGACGTGGGCACCGTGGAGGCCTACTGGCAGGCCAATATGGACCTGATTGCCGACCTGCCGGAATTGAACCTCTATAACCCGGAGAACGAGATACGGACAATCGTCCAGGGGTATCCTCCGGCCAAGCTGGGACCGCATGCCACTATCAACCGGGCCTTGATCTGTAACGGCGCCATCGTCAATGGCACGGTTATCGATTCAATTATTTCCCCCCGGGTTTTCATCGAAGAAGACGCCGTGGTGAAAGACTCCATCATCTTCGAAGATACCACAGTCGGCCGCGGCACGGTCATTGAAAAATGTATCATTGATAAGCAGGTATGGGTCAGCCGCGGCTGCTACATCGGCTCCGGTGATGATTTCACACCTAATAAGGAGGAACCTGATTACCTGAGTACCGGTATTACCCTGGTAGGCAAAGGCACCAGGATACCATCCGAGGTAACCATAGGCAGGAACTGCAAAATCGAGCCCAGGGTGGAGGCATCGGATTTCCTCACCAAAACCGTGGAAAGCGGTGAGACTGTGAAGAGCAAGAGCCCGCGCCGCTACCAGATATGAGCTGTGCGTGCCGGCATGCCGCCGGCTGCCTCCGCGAAACCGTGATTATTTAGCATGAAGATACTTTTTGCTGCTGCTGAAATCGCACCCCTTACCAAGGTCGGCGGGCTGGCCGACGTTGTGGGATCCCTGCCGGCGGAATTAATCCGGCGCGGGCACGACGTCCGTGTGATCGTGCCAAAATACGGTTTTGTAGATTACACCCGCTATGCAAGCAGGACCGTGATCAATAGCCTGGTTGTATTTTCCCTCGGGCAATACCGCAGCATCCGGGTGGAGCAAATTGAGATTGAAAAAGTTGCCGTTTACATGGTTTCCGCCGATGTATTCGCGCTGTCCAACTCGGTGTACGGCGGGAACGAAATCGAGAAATTCTGGGTTTTCTGTGACTGTGTAGTCGAAGCGCTGCCATATATTGGATGGCAGCCCGCGATCCTCCATTGCCATGATTGGCATACGGCTTTAATTCCCCTGCTGGTAAGCAGAAACCGTGCCGGTTACCGCAGCGTCTTCACGATACATAACATCAAGTACCAGGGTGGTTTTGACGAACAGGTCCTCAACAGGTCGGATTTGGCCCGGTACTGGAGGGCGGGCATAGCCGGCGGCCCTGCCATACCCTGGAATTTCATGGCGCAGGGGATACTGTGGTCAACTGTAGTTAACTCGGTCAGCGAGAATTTTACGCGTGAGATACTTACAGCGGAATACGGCTGCGGTATGCAGGGAATACTGGAGTTCAGGAAGGACAGCCTCTACGGGATACGCAATGGGTTGGGAGGTGAGGAATACGCCCCGGCGTCAGATAAACTTATCGCGGCCAATTACAGTTCCGACGATATCAGGGGCAAATCAATTAACCGGCGCGAAATCCTGAAGATGGCCGGCTGGAAGGCGGCTGATGTACCCATCATCGGCATGATAGCCAGGCTGGACGAGCAGAAGGGCATGGACATCATTATCGGCGCCATGCCTGAGATACTGGGTTCCGCAAAAGTACGTTTTGTCTTCCTCGGCCGGGGCAAAGATTATTACGAGGAGGCCCTGCATGAGCTTGAGGCCAGGTATCCGGAGAGCGTCAGGGCTTTCATTACGTACGATAATGTCAAAGCGCATTTACTTTATGCCGGAGCCGACATGTTCCTCATGCCTTCACTCTGGGAGCCGTGCGGGCTGGGGCAAATGATCGCCATGCGCTACGGCACCGTACCGGTTGTGCGCAGGACGGGCGGCCTGGCGGACACCGTGCACAACCTGGACAGCAACCTGAGCCACGGTACGGGCTTTGTTTTCAAAGATTATTCCGCCAAGGCGCTGGTCTTCGCGGTCAGGAAAGCGGTGGCCGCCTATGGCAACAAGCCTGCCTGGGAGGAGTTAATCAGGAGGGTGATGGCGGAGGATTTCAGCTGGGACGATCCTGCTGAGAAATACGAGATGCTGTATAAGAAGGCGTGGGAGCTGGATTCAAATGGCGCGCTCTAAAAAACCGGTGGTCGCCGTTGATATCGGCGGGACTAAAATCACCTCCGCCGTGATAACCGGCGATGGCAAAATGATATCGCGCGTCTACCGCCTGACACTGGCCCATGAGGGCCCTAAGAAAGTAATCGGTCACACGGTAGACGCCGTGCAGTTGTCCCTGCGCAAGGCCGGCCTTGACCTGTCTTCTATCGGCGGAGTGGGCATTGCGGCTGCGGCTATCATCGATATCGGCAGTGGCCTGGTCTCCGAGGCGCCCAACCTGCCGCGCTGGCACAATATACCTTTGCGGGACAGCCTGGCCGACTCGCTGGGGAAACCGGTTTTTTTATTGAACGATGCCAGCGCCGCCGCGCTGGGTGAACACAGAATGGGCGCCGGCCGCGGACTGGATAACCTGATTTACATAACAGTAAGCACCGGTATCGGCGGTGGCCTGGTGATCAACGGCCAGCTTTATAACGGCACAGACGGCTGCGCGGCTGAGATAGGGCACACGATCATACTGATTGACGGCCCATTATGTAACTGCGGTCAGCGCGGATGCTTTGAGGCCCTGGCCTCCGGCACGGCGATTGCCCGTATGGCTGTGGAACGTCTTGAAGCGGGCGGGAAGAGCTGCCTTACTGAGCTAACGCATGGGAAGATAGGGGATGTCACGGCTGAGCTGGTGTCGAAGGCGGCGCGCCGGGACGACGGTCTGGCATTAGATGTAATCGATGAAGCAGCCCGCTACCTTGGCATCGGCCTGGCCAACTTAGTTAACATAATAAATCCCCAGATGATTATCATGGGAGGTGGTGTATCCAGGATGGGAGGGATGCTGTTCAGGCCTGCCCGGAAATCAATGAAGGAACACGCTTTTAAGCTTCCAGCAGGGACGGTTAGATTGGTCAGGCCGCGGCTGGGCATGGACGCGGGATTAGTGGGCGCTGCGATATATACACAGGAAAGCCTGGAGGCCAGGGGATGATTTACTGGGCGCCGCTTTTTCATTTTTACCAGCCTCCCACGCAAACACCCGCCGTATTGATGAAGGTGGCCAATGAATCATACCGCCCGATACTTGCCGTATTTGATGAATTCCCCCATGCCCGGGCAACCTTTAATATCAACGGCGTGCTCAGCGAGATGCTGGGGTTGTACGGCTATACCGATGTACTCAGCGGCATGCGCAAGCTGGCGGAGGCCGGGCAGGTGGAGTTCACCGGTTCGGGGAAATTTCATCCTATCCTGCCGCTTATCCCGGCAGATGAGGCCGAAAGGCAGATACTGCTTAACCAGAATACCAACCGGGATTTTCTGGGTGTGGTTTACCAGCCGCGGGGATTTTTCCCTCCCGAGATGTGCTATTCCAGGGACATCGTCAAACCGGTAGCCGCTTCGCGGCATGAATGGATAATCACCAGCGGTATAGCCTGCCCGGTGGCCTGGCCGATGGATGTGATCCATACCATCGATTACCCGGATGAAGAAGTGGCCGTCTTTTTCCGGGACGATATATTAAGCAACAAGATCAGTTTCAAGGATGTTGACGGGCCGGGCTTCATAGAACATCTGCAACAGCTTCACCAGGGAGAGGGAGATGTGTACGTTATAACCGCGATGGATGCCGAGACCTTTGGCCATCACATACCGCACTGGGACAAGCTCTTCCTTTCACAGGTTTATGAAACACTGACACCTGATGCGGATGCGCCGGGCATGATGCGTGAGCAGAAGCCGCTGGCCGACCAGCACCGTAAGCTGTTTGAGTACGGGGAGCCGGCCGGGAAAGGCGATATCAAGATCGTGACCATCAGCCAGTTGCTGGAGATATTCCCCCGGGGCCAAAAAATCAATCCGCGGCCGTCCTCCTGGAGTACCTCGGCCGATGATATCAATATGGGGAATTACTACCCGCTGTGGAAAGACAAAAATAATCCCGTGCATACCATGCAATGGCAGCACCTGGATTTGACTATAGATATGGTTCACAAAGCGCTGGAGTGCGCCGATAACCCGCTGAGCATACAGTTTGCTACCCAGGCCAGGGAAACGCTGGACCCGGCCCTGCACAGTTGCCAGTTCTGGTGGGCCAGCAAGAAGCCGATGTGGAATATGAACATGATATATAAAGGGATGACGCTGCAGCGTGACGCGATATTAAACGCCTATAAAGCGCTAACGCTGAGCGGCTGCCAGCCGGAAGTAAAGAAAGAGTATTATTACCGGGTGGTGGCCGGCCGGCATATCTTCGACCAGATAACAGATTATTTATATATGGACTGATTGGGTCGCCCGGCATCGACAGCTATGGAGGACTGAGAATATGAAATCCCGCGAAATTATAGGTAAAGAAGTGATAGATGCGGAGGCCAGGATAATAGGCCCTGTGCAGGACCTTGAGATCGATTTAACTAAATGGACGGTGACCGGGATTATCGTTAAAAAAGGTTTTATGAAGAAGATCAGCATAGCGGCGGGCAATGTAGATAAGGTCGGCGATAAGGTAGTCCTCAAGGTCGCTTTTGATAAAATCCAGAAAAACCCGGCTTGACTGAGGTCTCTTCAGTGAAGCGTATTTATCTCGGCCTGGCCATACACAACCACCAGCCCCTGGGCAATTTTCCCTGGGTTTTTGAGGATGCCTATCAGCGGGCCTACCTGCCGATGCTGGAAGCGCTGCTGCGGCATCCCTCTATCAGCATATCGTTGCACTACAGCGGCTGCCTGTTTGACTGGCTGTCAGGCGCGCATCCGGAGTTCTTCAAATTGCTCAACAGGCTGATTGCCAGGGAGCAGGTGGAGATGATGGGCGGAGGCTACTACGAACCGATATTGCCCATGATACCCGATGCCGACAAGCTGGGGCAGGTGGGCAGGATGAGCGAATATATCTGGCAGGAGTTCAGCCGCCGGCCGCGGGGCCTCTGGCTGGCCGAAAGAGTCTGGGAGCCCTCCCTGACTAAAACCCTGGCTGACGCCGGCATAGGCTGGACACTGGTGGACGACACGGCCTTTAAAATGGTGGGAAAAGAGGAAGGGGAACTTTTCGGCTATTTCAATACCGAGGAGCAGGGGCTCAGCCTCAAGATATTTCCTATCAGCAAGTATTTGCGCTACGCCATTCCATGGCACGACGTGGAAGATGTTATAGCCTATTTAAAAGTCAGCGCGTCTGAAAGCGGCCAAAGGATAGCGGTGCTGGGTGACGACGGTGAGAAATTCGGCGTCTGGCCGCAGACCCGTGCTCTCTGCTGGGAAAAACAGTGGATAGAACGATTCTTAACGGCGATCGAAGACAATGCGGAATGGCTTACCACTATCAAGCTGGGAGATTATATTGATCGGCACCCGCCGGCGGGACGCATCTACCTGCCCTGCGCCTCGTATGACGAGATGCTGGAATGGTCGCTGCCGGCTGATAAATCGCATGAATATGCTGAGTTGAAACACCGGTTGGCTGAAGAGAAGCAGGACGCAGTATTGCAATACCTGCACAGCGGGTTCTGGCGTAACTTCCTGGTCAAGTACCCTGAGGTCAACCGTATGCATAAGAAGATGCTCAACGTCAGCAGCAAGGTGCACAGGGCGCGCGGTATACAGGAAGACGGCAGTGGACTCGATTATCTGTGGAAGGCGCAATGCAATTGCCCCTACTGGCACGGTGTCTTCGGCGGCGTCTACCTCGCTGATATCCGCTCGGAGACTTACTCCAACCTGATAAGGGCGGAGAATTACGCCGACGCTGTATTGTCCGAGGGCGTCCGGGGCTACAAATGGCAGCAGGTTGATTTCGACGGCGACGGGAATGAGGAAGTGCTGGTTGAGGGAGAGGATTTGAATTTGTACCTGTCGCCCGCCGAGGGCGGCACGCTGTTTGAGTGGGACCTGCGCAGGCATGCTTATAACCTGCTGAGCGCAATATCCCGCAGGCCCGAGGCCTATCATCAAGAGCTTGCAGCCGCGGCCGGGTATGGAGAGGCCGGTGAAGTTGAAGGCAGGGTTATCAGCATACATGATGCCATACGGGTCAAGGAGGCGGATATCGCGGACTGGCTTATTTACGATGATTTGCCGCGTTCCAGCCTGGTTGACCGCTTTTTGGATAAGCAGGTGACACTGGAGGGTTACATCAGGAACAAGTTTGAGGATGCCGGAGACTTTGCCGGCCGGCCCTACGAATTTTCAGTAAATTCTACGGCCGGTTCATTGGAAGTGCTGATGAAAAGGCAGGCAACTGTGCAGGCCGGGCAGGCCAGGGCCGGCCTCTCGCTGGAAAAGAGCGTCACGCTAACGCAAAATGCGGGCAGCCTCAATATCAGCTACAGGTTTATCAATGAAAGTGACATCACGGTTGACACTATTTTTGCCAATGAGTGGAACATCAACCTGCTAGGCGGCGGGCATAACGACGGCGCTTACTACAGGGTGGAGGGCAGGGATATCGGCGATACACACCTCGACTCCCGTGGCGGTATAAGCGAGGCGGCGGAGCTTATCATGGGTAACAGCTACCTCGGCATCGAGCTTGCCCTGAGGCTGGACCGTCCGCTGACCCTGTGGCGCTTCCCGATTGAATGCGTATCCAATTCCGAGGGTGGCGTGGAGAAAGTCTACCAGTGCAGTTGCGTTGTAATCTTATTGCCGCTGATGATAGCGCCGGGCCGGGAGGCGTCCTTCGACTATAGCTGGCAGGTGATAAAATAGAAAGCCGTGCATTAAAGATGTCTGAAACCCCGCTCAGAAAACAGTACCTGCGCATCAAGCATAAATACCCGGATGCCATTGTCTTTTTCAGGCTGGGCGATTTTTATGAGACCTTTGATGAAGATGCCCGCATTGCCTCCCGGGAGCTTGAGATCGTATTGACCTCGCGTGAGATGGGGAAAGGAGTGAAGGTTCCCCTGGCCGGCATACCCTACCACGCCGTCGAAAATTACCTTGCAAGGCTGATCAGCCGTGGCTATAAAGTGGCCATCTGCGAGCAGTTGACCCCGCCGGGCAATGGCCTGGTGGAGCGCGACGTGATCCGGGTGGTAACACCGGGCACACTGATTGAACCCGGCCTGCTGGCCGAGAAAAGCAATAATTACTTAGCCAGCCTGTTTATACACAAGGGGCAGGCGGGCATTGCCTATGCCGACATCACCACCGGCGAGTTCGCGGTGACTCAAGTCCCACAGGAGCAGGCTGCTGACGAAATAGGCCGCTTAAACCCCGCTGAGGTGATCGTCCCGAAGTTGAGCGGGTACAGCGAGGTGGATAACTTCCGCAATTGCACGCAGCTCGAGCATTATTTCTTTGAGCACGCTGCAGCCAGGCAGGGGCTGCTGGAACATTTCTCCACGTCGTCGCTGGAGGGTTACGGCTGTGAGCACCTGCCGCTGGCTATAAGTGCAGCGGGCGCTATTATAGGTTACCTGCGCGAGAACCAGAAGGCCGCCCTGGGACTGCTCACCCGGCTTTCCACTTACTCGATACAGTCCTTCATGACGCTCGATACGCACACCACCCGCCACCTTGCATTGTGTAGCAGCCTGCGCTGGGGCACGGCGCAGGGTTCACTCATCGCCGCCATAGATATCACCAGAACCTCCATGGGCGGCCGCCTGCTCAAGAGGTATTTAGGCCAGCCGCTGCTTGACCTGCAGGCACTGAGGGAGCGGCAGCAGGCGGTTGAGTGGTTCTTTAAGAACACACTGATGCGCGGCTCAGTCATGGCGCTGCTGGCCGATATGCCCGACATGGAGCGCATTATCAACCGCATCAGGAGCGGCAATGCTATCCCCCGGGAGCTGGTGGCACTCAAAACCGGGCTGGAGAAAGCAATGTCCATCCTGCCGCTTTTAGTCGATAATAAAGCCCCGGTATTGATGATAGATGGCCTGAAATCCTGTCCCGACGTGATTGAGCTTATAGCTGCTGCCATTGCCGATGAACCGGCCGCAACCTTTGAGCATGGGGGCGTGATCAGGAAGGGCTTTTCGGAAGAGCTCGATAAGATAAGGACGATTGCCACCGATGCAAAGCAGTTCTTGGCCGGCCTGGAAAAGGCGGAGCGTGAGCGCACCGGCATCAAGTCCCTGAAGCTGGGCTATAACCGGGTCTTCGGCTACTACATCGAGATATCACAGTCCAACCTGGCGGCCGTGCCTGCCGATTACATACGCCGGCAGACGCTGGCCAACGGTGAGCGGTACTACACGCCGCAATTGAAAGAATACGAGTCCATGATCCTCAATGCCCAGGAGAGGATGGTGGAACTTGAGAAGTCGCTTTTCGCCCAGGCCTGCGGTCAGATCGCAGCTTCGGGCGAGAAGATACTCTGCTCTGCCCGCGTACTGGCGCAGGTGGATGTATTCTCCAGCCTGGCCGAGATAGCTGCACGCAATGGATACGTCAGGCCGCAGTTAAACGGCGGCGATGCCATCAGCATCAGGGGTGGCCGGCACCCCGTGGTGGAAAAGGCCCTCGGCCCGGGCGCGTTTATTCCCAACGATACCGTTCTTGCCGGCAGCGATGACCAGCTCATCGTGCTGACCGGTCCCAACATGGCTGGCAAATCGACCTACCTCAAGCAGGTCGCTTTGATAGTTCTGCTGGCCCAGGTGGGCAGCTTTGTGCCGGCGGATGAGGCGGTCATCGGCATAGTCGACCGTATCTTCACGCGCATCGGCGCCCAGGAGGATATCGCCGCCGGGCAGTCCACTTTCATGGTAGAGATGATCGAGGTTGCCAATATCCTCAATAATGCCACAGCGAAGTCTTTGCTGATATTGGACGAGGTCGGCCGCGGCACCAGCACCTACGACGGACTTTCCATCGCGTGGGCTGTTATCGAGTATATCCACAACCATACCAAACTTAGGTCCAAGACACTTTTCGCCACCCATTATCACGAACTGGTCGAGCTGGCGGGATCGCTCCCGCGCGTGAAGAATTACAATATGGCCGTCAGTGAAGATCAGGGGAAAGTGATCTTCCTGCGCAAAGTCGTTCCCGGCGGGGCCGACCGCAGCTACGGGATACATGTGGCTCAACTGGCCGGCCTGCCCAAAGCGGTGATTCACCGGGCTCAGGAGATATTACGGCGGCTCGAAGAGGAGCAACCCGCGCGCAAGAGCTGTGTTGGCAAGCAGGCCGTTGATTCACAGACTTTGCAGCTAAACATCTTCGGGCAGTCTTCCGAGGTTGAGGCTGAACTTAAAAAGCTGGATATCGATGCCATGTCGCCCATCGAGGCTATCAACAAGCTGTACGAGTTAAAGAAAAAGATAGCAGACACCGATATAAAATAAATTATCACCGGACGTTATGAATTTGACATTATGCCTGTTTCAGGTATAATCATGCCCATTATGGGCATTAGTAAGGCTGAGCAGCAAATCGGGCCATTTCTTTTCGGCAAGACGAGGAGAGGTTTGCTGGCATTGCTATACGGGCATACCGATAAAGAATATTACATAAACCAGGTAATGCAGATTGTCTGTTGTGGATCGGGCGCGGTTCAACGCGAATTAAGATTAATGACGCAGGCAGGCTTATTAAACAGGACTAAAAAGGGCAACCTCGTTTATTACCAGGCAGATAGCAACTGCCCGATATTCGCTGAGCTTAAAAGCCTGGCGGATAAAGATATTCTTTCGCCCACGGAAATATCAAGATACCCGGCCAATTCAAAGGGGACTTTGTTGAAGTGTAAACGTAATATTGAGATATCCCACAGAAAGATTGCCAGGTTCAGCCGTAAAAATCATATTAAAAGGCTTTCTCTTTTTGGTTCAGTGTTGAGGGATGATTTTGGGCCGGAAAGTGATGTGGACATCCTGGTGGAGTTTTCGCCCGGTCACACACCCGGATATTTCGGCCTGTACGACATGGAAAAAGAACTTTCCGCTTTGCTGGGTGGACGAAAAACCGATATCAGGACATCCCGGGACCTAAGCCGTTATTTCAGGGACCAGGTTATAAGGGAGGCAAGGGTGCTATATGAAGCTACCTGATGATAATATTCGATTACAGCATATTACTGATTTTGCCGGCAGGGCTATCAGTTTTGTCAATGACGTAACCCGAGAAGAATTTAATAAGAATGAGGTTTTGCAATATGCTTGCGTCCACTTGCTCGAAATTATTGGGGAAGCGGCCAACGGGTTGACTGATCAAACACGTGACCAGTACCCAAGCATACCGTGGTTAAAGATGATAAATATGCGCAATCGACTGATTCACGGTTATATAGATGTTGATATGGAAATAGTCTGGCGGACCCTTAAGAATGATCTGCCTCCTTTAGTTGATCAATTGAGCCGGATATAGTTTACTTAATGATAAATATCCTGATTCAAATTTAGCCTATATTTGTAAATAGTATTCTGATAAGCAGCCTTATTGTCACAATGAAAAAACAGTCATGTAAAAATAGCGGTATCAGCCGAAAAGTGCTATATTCTTGACTTTATGAAAGAGAATATAGAAGAGATAAGGCAGGGTACGGTAACGTCTCCGCAGGGGTTCCTGGCGGGGGCGGTGGAGGCCGCCGTCAAGTATAAAGGACGGTTGGACCTGGGCATCCTGTATTCCGAGGAGCCGTGTACATCTGCCGCTGTCTTTACCGCTAACAAGGTGAAGGCCGCCCCCATACTGCTCAGCATGAAAAATGTTGGGAAGGGCAAAGTGCGGGCAGTGGTGGTCAACTCAGGCTGCGCCAATGCCTGTACGGGCGACAAGGGTTTAAAAGACGCAACTGATATGGCGGATTTAACTGCGGCAAAGCTGGGCGTCAGGCCTTCAACGGTTATCGTGGCCAGCACGGGCGTGATCGGCGCCAGCCTGCCCATGGAGAGGATCAAGGCGGGCATCGAAAAGGCAGATCTGTCCAGGAACGGCGGCCACCGGCTGGCGCGGGCCATCATGACTACGGATACGCGGCCCAAGGAGATAGCGGTAAGGGCCGTGGACAGCACCGGGCATTACACCATCGGCGGTATTGCCAAGGGCGCGGGTATGATACATCCCAATATGGCTACGTTGCTCGGCTTCCTCACAACGGATGCTAAGGTAGAGGCCGGGTTCCTCCAGAAGGCGCTTGCGGCCGCAGTGGAAACCAGCTTCAATATGATAACCATCGACGGCGATACCAGCACCAATGACATGGTGTCTATCATGGCCAACGGCGCAGCCAACAACGAGCTCGTCACGGAGAAAAACGGCAGGGTATTCCAGCAAGCCCTGGATACGGTCTGCCGCTTCCTGGCCTGCAGCATCGCGGCTGACGGTGAGGGCGCCACCAAGCTTATAGAGGTCAACGTCGAGGGGGCGAAAAATATCGCAGAAGCGAGAAAGATAGCGCGCACTATCGCAGGTTCTTCGCTGGTGAAATCGGCCATCCACGGTAACGATCCCAACTGGGGGCGCATCGTGGCCGCCCTGGGGCGCAGTGGAACGGCCATGGATGAAAAGAAACTTGATGTACTTCTCCAGGGCGAAATCGTTATGCAGGCGGGATGCCCGCTGCCTTTTAAAAAGGACAAGCTCAGCCACAGGTTGAAAACAGATAAGGTCACAATCAGTGTTTGCCTGAATATCGGCAAAGGCAACGCCATCGCCTGGGGATGCGACCTCTCTCAAGAGTATGTTACTATAAATAGCGATTACACAACGTAGCCATCCCGGGAACCGATATGCTTGGATCTAAAATTATCGTAGTGAAAATCGGCGGCAGTACCCTCGGCCAGCATGATACCACGCTCGAGGATCTGGTTGCGCTGCAGAAAAAAAAGGTGCCCGTGGTGGTTGTGCATGGTGGGGGCAACGCTGTTACCGACTGGCTGGGCAAGCTGCATATCTCCACCAGCTTCGTGCACGGCCTGCGGGTGACAGATGAAGACACTTTGAAAGTAGTCACCGCGGTGCTGGCCGGCCTGATCAACAAGGAACTTGTATCGGAGATATGCCGCCTGGGTGGCAGGGCGGTTGGTATATGCGGGGTGGATGGCGCCATGGTGATGGGAAAGAACAATAATCGCGAACTGGGATTGACAGCCGAAGAGGTGACGGTAAATGACCGGCTGCTCAGGGTGCTGCTCAACAGCGGCTACATGCCCGTTATCGCACCGGTCTGCATGAACACGGATTTAAAGGGAAACGAGGGCACTAATTTGCTCAACGTAAATGGCGATACTATCGCGGCACAGATAGCCGCTGCTTTGAAGGCGCGTAAACTTATCTTCCTGACCGACGTGCCGGGGATTTATGATGAGTCCAAGCAGGTGGTGGCCCACATCGATACCAGCAAGGCGCGCAACATGATAGAAAGCGGTACGGCCTCGGGCGGCATGATAGCCAAGCTGGAGGCCAGTATGATCGCTGCCCAGAAGGTGTCGCTGACACGCATCATCGACGGGAGGGTAAGCCATGCCCTGTTCGATGAAATAGAAGGAAAAGGAAAGGGAACAACCATTGTCAATTAAACCAACAGACTGGCAGGAACTGGAGAAAAAGGTCTTTATGCCGGTGTTTAAACGCAATCCGCTGACGCTTGTGCGCGGAAAGGGCATGAAAGTCTGGGACGATACCGGTAAAGAGTACCTGGACTTCGTAGGCGGGCTGGCTGTGACAAGCCTGGGGCATTGCCATCCGGTGCTGGTTAATGCCGTCACCAAACAGGCCGCTACGCTTATACAGACATCCAACCTTTATTACACGGTACCACAGCTACAATTAGCGGAACTGCTGGTCAAAACGAGCTGCCTCGACCGCGTTTTCATCGGCAACAGCGGCGCGGAGGCTGTCGAGGGCGCCATGAAGCTGGCGCGCCGCTATGGCAAGATCAAGCGCGACGGCGCTTACGAGATAATCACCACCCACGAGTCGTTCCACGGACGAACGCTGGCTACCACGGCGGCCACGGGGCAAAATAAATTCCAGGAGCCTTATACGCCGCTGCCAACGGGTTTCGTCAATGTTCCATACAACGATATTGAGGCGATCAAACGGGCCACCACCAAACTGACCTGCGCGGTGATGCTGGAGCCCATCCAGGGCGAGGGCGGCGTAAACGTGCCAGATGACGATTACCTGGCTAAGGTCAGGTCATGGTGCGATGAGAAAGGCCTGCTGCTGATATTAGACGAGATACAGACGGGCATCGGCCGCACCGGCAGCCTGTACGCTTACCAGCAATACGGCGTCGAACCCGACATCATGACCATAGCCAAGGGCCTGGGTGGCGGTGTCCCCATCGGCGCCTTCTTAGCCAAGGAAGCCGCCTGCGTTTTCAAGCCGGGGGAGCATGGTTCAACATTCGGCGGCAACCCGCTGGTCTGCGCCGCCGGATATGCTGTATTGAGCTATATTATCGACAATCACATTCCAGAACACGTCCAAAAGGCCGGCTCGTATTTATATAATGGCTTGCAAGACCTGGCAGGTAAATATGCTGCCATCACCGGTGTGCGGGGCAAAGGATTGTTGCTGGCGGTAGGTTTAAAGGACGAGATCGCCGGGGAACTGGTGCTGGCATGCATGGAGAAGGGGCTGCTGGTAAATAACGTCAAGCCGGATGCGCTGCGCCTGATTCCGCCATTAGTGGTAACCGAGAAGGACATCCGCAAAGCCCTGGATATACTCGATAAAGTGTTTAAAGAGAGGCAATAAAATGGCAAGAAAAGGTAAAGAAAAGGTAGTACTGGCCTACAGCGGCGGACTGGATACGTCGGTAGCCATCAAGTGGCTGGCCGATAACTATAAGATGGACGTTATCACGCTTTGCGTCAATATCGGCGGCGTCAAGGATGTGGAAGGCATCAGGCAGAAGGCATTGAAGCTGGGTGCGCTTAAATCCTTTGCTGTGGACGCCAGGGACGAATTCATCGATGACTATGTTTTCAAGGCCATCAAGGCCGACGCTCTTTACGAGGGTCAATATCCGCTGGCGACGGCGCTGGGACGGCCCCTGATGGCCAAGTTGCTGGTTGACCTGGCGCACATGGAGAGCGCCTCGGCGGTGGCGCATGGTTCGACGGGCAAAGGCAACGACCAGGTGAGGTTCGACGTCAGTGTGCTGGCCCTCGGTCCCGAGCTTAAAATCATCGCGCCGGCCCGTGAGTGGGGCATGACCCGCGATGAGACCCTTGAATATGCCCACAAGTATAAGATACCGGTGCCGGTCAAGGCATCCAGGCCTTATTCCATCGATGAAAACCCCTGGGGCAGGAGCATCGAATGCGGCATCCTCGAGGATCCCTGGAAGGAGCCGCCGGAGGATATATATGAATGGACCAAGTCGCCTTCCGAGGCCCCGGACAGGCCGGAGTATGTGGAGATAGGCTTTGAAGCAGGCGTACCGGTAAGCCTGAACGGCAGGGCAATGGAAGGGCTGGCCCTGATTGAGAAGCTGAACGTGATGGCCGGACGCAATGGCATAGGCAGGATCGACCACCTGGAAAGCAGGCTGGTCGGCATTAAATCGCGGGAGAACTACGAGGCGCCGGCTGCGACCGTGATACTCAAGTCCCATCTGGCACTGGAAGCGATGACCATGTCGCGGCACCAGTTAAGGTTCAAGGAGAGGGTCGCCCAGGAATACTCGGATATTATCTACAACGGGCTGTGGTTTTCGGCCCACAGGGAGGACCTCGACGGGTATATCGACAGCTCGCAGCGGTACGTGACCGGCACAGTCAGGGTGAAGATGCACAAGGGCAACTGCGTTATCGTCGGCCGCAAATCGCCCCATTCCCTGTACAACTTCCAGTTGGCCACATATGACCGGGGAGACCTCTTCGACCAGAGCGATTCGGCGGGCTTTATCCGCATCTGGGCCCTGCCGTTGAAGATCCAGGCCCAGGCGCAACTGATAACTTTCAAGCCGGCCAAAGGCGGCAAGAAAGGCCGGAGTAAATAATCATGCCGCAGGGTGAGTCAGGATGGGAGTAAAAAAAGAGGCAAGGTTAAGAGGCAGATTCAAAGAAGATATAGACGCCGCCGTCCAGCGTTTCGTGGCTTCGGTACCCTTCGACTGGCGGCTGTATAGGCATGACATCGAGGGCAGCGCCGTGCATGCCGAGATGCTGGCGAAGCAGAAAATCATCTCCCGCAAGGAGTTTGAAAAGATCAAAAACGGCCTGCAGGGAATCCTTGCGGAGATAGACAGCGGAAAGTTCAAGTTCAAGCTGGAACTCGAGGATGTCCACATGAATATCGAGAGCCGGCTTTTTGAGCTGATCGGCGACACCGCGGGCAAACTGCATACAGCCAGGTCGCGCAATGACCAGGTAGCTCTGGATATGAGATTATTTGCCAGGGAGGCTACGGGGAGGGTCATCCAGGCTTTGCAGGCGTTGAATACCCGGCTGGTGGAGATGGCGGCAAAGAACATTAAAGTGGTGATGCCCGGCTATACCCATATGCAGCAGGCGCAGCCGGTGCTGTTCTCCCATTACTTAATGGCCTATTTCGAGATGTTCAGCAGGGATATCGCCAGGTTTGAAAGCTGCCGCGAGAGGATTAACGTACTGCCGCTGGGAAGCGGTGCGCTGGCGGGCCTGCCATATCCGGTGGACCGGGAGTTCGTGGCAAAAAGGCTGGGGTTTGACTCTGTCAGCGCCAACAGCATGGACGCCGTCTCCGACCGCGATTTCGTACTGGAGTTTGAATCCTCCGCCGCCATCGCCATGATGCATTTATCCAGGATGGCGGAAGACGTCATCACCTGGTCAACCATGGAGTTCGCTTTCGTGGAGGTCGGCGATGCCTATGCCACCAGCAGCAGCATCATGCCCCAGAAGAAAAACCCGGATACGGCTGAGCTTGTCAGGGCCAAGACCGGCCGGGTGTACGGGCACCTGCTGGGCATGTTGACCGTTATGAAAGGTTTGCCGCAGGCGTATAACCGCGACCTGCAGGAGGATAAAGAAGGGTTCTTCGATACCTTTGACACACTTGTTTACTGCGTAGAGATAATGGCCGGGCTGATGGCGTCGCTTAAGATTAACGCGGCGCGTATGAAGTATTCGATGCTGAGCTACATCCTGGCGACCGACGTGGCCGATTACCTGGTGAATAAAGGGTTGTCGTTCCGTGAGGCGCACGCTGTGGTCAGCCGGTTGGTTTCCTATGCCATCGATAACAATAAAGAGTTAAATGAACTGGAGATAAAAGAATACAAAGAGTTCTCAGACCGTTTCGAAGTTGACGTGCGCAATATAACACTGCAAAAATCTGTTGAAGCAAGGACTTCGCAGGGTGGGACTGCCACTGTCGAAGTGAAGAAGAGCATTGAAAAGGCAAAGGAAATCACCGGGGGCTATTAAACCGGGTGGTATTAAGATCGCCCCCTCGATCTTAGCCGCGGATTTTAGCTGTCTCGGCCGGCAGGTCAGGGAGGCGGTCAAAGCGGGCGCTGATTACATTCACGTGGATGTGATGGACGGCCATTTCGTGCCCAATATATCCATTGGTCTTCCTGTAGTTGTTTCACTGCGTAAAATCACCGGCATCCCTCTGGATGTTCACCTGATGATTGAAAAGCCGGAGCTTTACATCGCTGACTTTGCCAGGGCCGGCGCCGATATCATTACCGTACATGTCGAGGCCTGCAAGCATCTCGACGCGACTGTGAATTCCATTAAGAAACTCGGGGTAAAAGCCGGTGTTTCCCTTAATCCGGCAACCCCCCTGTCCGCCATAGACGAGATACTGCCGCTGGTTGATCTGGTGCTGGTGATGACCGTCAATCCCGGTTTTGGTGGCCAGGCCTTTATCGCTGGCATGGTGGATAAAATAGCAAGGCTAAGGCAAATTCTTTATAACAGAAAATCCAGGGCCGAGCTTGAGGTAGACGGAGGGATAACCCCGCTAACAGCCCCGCTTGCGGCGGAGGCAGGAGCCGATGTGCTGGTTGCCGGCTCTGCAATTTTTAATTCCCGCCAGGGTATCAGCGCGGCATTGAAAGCATTGAGGGATTCGCTATGCTAACGGGGAGTCTTGTTCCGGGTGCGGATGCACCTGGTGCAAAGGTTCAGGCGGACGGCGGTACCGTTGATAGTGAACGTAGTGGGCTGAATGTTCGGAAGCCATGTGCGCCTGGTGTGCTGCTTGGAGTGGCTGATCCGGTTACCGAACCGCAGCGATTTTCCGCATATATCACATTTGATAGCCAATTTAAAACCTCTTCGATAGATACTTTTCTTATTATGAGCAAGAATGATATATAATACCATGCCCGTTAAAAAGTTGAAAGGAGCACGATGACACAAGCACGTTCCTGGAATGGTACAGACTTAAGGGATATGTTCGCAGCCGGCAGTAACTGGCTTGAGAAAAGCGTTGCCGAGGTGAATGCCATCAACGTTTTCCCGGTGCCGGATGGTGACACGGGTACCAACATGCTGATGACCATGAGGTCTGTGATCGAGGAAGCGGACAGGTCACCTGATACAACGGTGGCTGTGATGGCCAAGACCATGGCGCACGGTGCGCTGCTGGGCGCACGGGGGAATTCGGGAGTAATCCTTTCGCAGATATTCCGCGGCCTGGCCAAAGGGTTTGATGGCAAGAGTGATTTTAACGGGGCAGACTGGGCTAAAGCCATGGGACAGGCGGCTAAAACCGCACGTGAGGGCATGTCGAACCCGGTCGAAGGTACCATACTGACGGTGATTAAAGACGCGGCAACGGTAGCCCAGACGTGCGCCGATAAAAATCCGCAGGATTTAGTCGCCATAATCGAAGAAGCGGTCAAGGAGGCCAAAGAGTCGGTGGCTAGGACGCCGGATTTATTGCCTGTTTTGATGGAGGCGGGTGTGGTAGATGCCGGAGGGGAAGGCCTCCACATATTATTGGAAGGCGCGTTGAGGTTCCTTAAGGGTGAATTGGAAGACCTTCAATTGAAAAGACACCAGATGGTCAGCGCGAATATATCCTCCGCTAAAAGTATCCACCTGGTTTCCTCCGATGAGGAAGAAGCCTACGGTTATTGCACCAATTTCCTACTCGAAGGCGACAGCCTGGATCCCGAGAAGATTAAACGTAAACTTGAGGGCAGGGGGCTATCATTAGTTGTGGCCGGGGATGAAACAGCGGTGCGCGTGCATATCCATTCCTATGATCCGGGCAGCATACTCGCTTATGCCACATCGCTGGGTAGCCTTCACCAGATACAGATCCAGAATATGGATGACCAGCATGCGGGGTTCAAGGAGATGCGCAGGCAAAAAGACCTGCCTACGGATATAGCTGTGATAGCCGTGGCTTTCGGTGAAGGTATGATCAAGGTTTACGAAAGCCTGGGAGCCGTAGTGGTTAAAGGTGGTCAAACCATGAATCCCAGCGTCAAAGAAATACTGGCATGCGTGGAGGCAGTGGATTCACAGCGCGTGCTTTTGCTGCCCAATAACAAGAACATTATCCTGACCGCTTCGCAGATCAAGGAGCTTACCAGGAAAGAGGTAGAGGTGGTTCCCAGCAGGACGCTGCCGCAGGGCATCACCGCGCTGTTAAATTTTAATTTTGAAAATACTATGGCTGAAAATGTCCAATCCATGAGCGAGGCTGTTAAATCCGTGAAAACCGTGGAGGTAACCACAGCCGCGCGCTCTACCCAGATCCACGGGTTGAAGATCAAGCAGGGTCAGGCCATCGGCATAATCGACGATGCAGACCTGGTTGCTGCCGGTGATGATATTCCCACCGTGCTGCTGGAGAGTCTGGTTGCAGGCGGCATAGATGCTGTTGAACTGGTTACTATCTATTACGGAGCGGATTTAAAAGCCGAGCAGGCCGAGGCGGTGGTGAAAGGGTTGAGGGACAGGTATCCCGGCAAACAGTTCGAGTTAGTCAGTGGGGGGCAGCCTCATTATTTTTACATAGTATCACTGGAATAAAATAGGGGGAGGTAATCACTATGGTAAAAATCGTTACCGACAGCACGTGCGATATCCCGGAAGACATTATCAAGAAATTCGGCATTACCACGGTCCCCATCATAATCGTTTTCGGTACAGAGACCTACAGGGAGAGGATCGACATAACCCCCGAGCAATTTTATAAAAGGCTGGTCGAATCCAAGGTGCATCCTACCACCGCTATGCAGACCCCGGCGGCATTTGCCGAGGTGTTCACCAGGTTGGCAAAAGAAACCGACGAGATACTGGCCATCATTTTCTCCAGCAAAATCAGTGCAACTTATGATAGTGCGGTTCAAGCCAAGGCCATGGTCGGCGACATCGCCAAAATAGAAGTAGTTGATTCCCTGCAGTCAGTCGGTGGATTGGGATTGCCGGTAATCAAGGCAGCCGAGATGGCGGCAGGTGGGGCTAAACTCGCTGAACTGGCCGAGGCAACCAGGGACTGGTGCTCAAGGTCGCATACTTACATGATATTTGACACACTGGAATACCTGCGCAAGGGCGGAAGGGTCGGGCGGGCGCAGGCCCTGCTGGGCGGGCTGCTGAAGATGACGCCGATATTGACGTTAAAGGAAGGCGTGGTTACCCCGGTGCAGCGCACCCGGAGCAGGACCCAGGCCATCGACGCGCTGGTCAACCTTGTAAAAGGCGCCAACAAGATAGAGGCCCTGATGCTCGAGGACGCCACTACCCCGGATGAACTGGAGATAGTGGCCAGCAGGTGTGCTGAAATCTATCCGCGGGATAAAACCTACCGCAGCACGGTAAGCCCGGTTATCGGCGTCCACGTAGGACCCCACGTGCTGTGCGCCAATTTTATCGAAGGCAAATGATGTCTGTCAAAATAGTCACGGACAGCAGCAGTGATATCCCCCCCGCGATAGCGCGTGAACTGGATATCACCGTTGTTCCGTTGTCTGTGCGTTTCGGGGCGCAAACATACCGGGATGGCATAGACATTTTGCCGGAGGAATTCTACCGGCGCCTGGTGGAGGAACCCGTTCATCCCGGCACCGCGGCTATGTCGCCCGGTGATTTTGCCGGGGTCTACGATAAGCTTGCCGCTGATGCCGGGGGTATTATCTCCATCCATCTCTCCCAGAAGGTAAGCGCAACCTACAATGCGGCGGTACAGGGGCGCAACCTGATGGAGAATAAAGCCTGTGCTGTCGAGATCATAGATTCCAGGTTTGTCACCATTGCCCTGGGACTTATTACTATTGCCGCGGCCCGGGCTGCCCGGGCAGGTAAGGGAATGCAGGAGATCGTCGCGCAGGTTAACGCGCTGATTCCCTGCATGCGCGTTTACGGCATCCTTGACACGCTGAACTGGGTAAAGCCGGTCCCATCATCAGCTCCATCCTGTCTGTAAAACCGGTACTGACCATGAAGGATGGCACAGTTGCCCCCATCGGGGCTGCCCGGACCAGGATAAAAGCGATTGAGCGACTCTGCGAGCTCATCGCTTCCGTACCCATGGTGCAGGAGCTTGGTATAGCGCACAGCACCGGTGAAGAGGAATTGAATTCCTTTGTTGAGAAAATTAAGTCTATTCTGCCTGGAGTTAACCCCGTTATATCAAAGCTGGGGCCGGCGCTTGGCGTTCATGGCGGACCCGGCTCTATCCTGGTAGGTATTCAGCAGGATATACAAGCCGCTGCTGCGGCAATCGAATCGCGGGAACGTAGAATTCCCCGCTCCCTGCCCTCACTGCAGTCTATTAAAGATGGCTTGCGAAGACACAGCAAAGAGGAGGCCGGTCGGCCTTTTGTCCTGCGATGCGACGGCACAATGTAGATGTCTGGCCCTGCAAGAGTGGATACATTATTAATCCGTAAAATACTGGAGCACGAGGCGCAGGGCGGGTTTAATGACCGGGCGGTAATCGGCGGACTGGATAAATTCATACAGGGCTGGGTTAATATCAACCAGCCGGTGCTGGCAGACTCCCCCCAATATCCCGCTCTGAAGTCCTTTGTCCTGGATAAACGTGGCTATGCGCAGAAAAGCCCTGCCGAACGTGAAGAATGGATCAGGAAGCTTCTGGACTGGCTGGATAAGCTGGAACATCCGGCCTCCCCACCGGGCAAGACGGGTCAAACTGTAACTGCGGAAACGGTCAAGCGCAGGCAATCCCCCGTTGGCAGGGCTGACCTGGATTCACCAGTGGATAATATCAGTGGTGTCGGAGAGAAGGTAGCCCAAAAGCTGGGTAAGCTGGGCCTGCGCACCGTGCGTGACCTGATCTACTTCTTCCCCCGCCGGTTCATGGATTTCAGCCAGCGGAGGACGGTTTCCTCGCTTGAAGCGGGCAAAGAACAGACCATATTTGCCAATGTGTGGGAGGCGCGGAAGGTCATGCTCGGCCGCCTGAGAAGCAGCGAGGCGGTGGTGGGTGACGAGACGGGCAACGCACGGGCGGTCTGGTTCAATCAGCCCTGGGTGGCGGCGCAACTGAAGACCAATGCCTATATCTCCTTGAGCGGACGTGTTAAAGAGTTCAACTATGTGAAGACATTTGAGAACCCCGAATGGGAGCTGATTGAGGATAGGGAACTGGTGCACAC
>JAPLHK010000021.1 GCA_026389715.1 Chloroflexota bacterium | reverse complement strand
TCTTCAACGGCGCTATACGCAACTCCGAGAATGAGCACATGGCCAAACTGCTGCGGCAGAAATCCAAGATATTAATCGCCTATGGCTCCTGCGCCTACGAGGGCTGCATACCGGGGCTGGCCAATTTTTTCAACGCCGGGTCGATATTAGAGAACACCTACATCGATACCGCCTCCAGCGATAACAGCGGTAAAGTTATCCCCAGGACGAAGGTGACTGTCCCCGAGGGCGAACTCGAGATACCCGAGTTCTACAATACCGTTAAAACGCTGGCGCAGACAGTTGAGGTGGATTACTTCGTGCCGGGCTGCCCGCCCGAGGAAAGCACGACCTGGACGGCGCTGGAAGCGCTGATCAGCGGCAAACTACCTCCCAAGGGTACGGTTATCGCCCCCGCCGGCACCGCGGTCTGCAACGACTGCCCGCGCATCAAGCATGAAAAGAAGATCAGGGCCTTCCACAGACCATATGAAATTATCCCCGCACCGGATGAATGCCTGCTCGAGCAGGGATTGCTATGCTGCGGGATGGCCACGCGCGGCGGCTGCGGCGCCCCCTGCCCACAGGCCAATATGCCCTGCACCGGATGCTATGGCCCGGTCGACGGCGTGCGCGACCAGGGCAGCCACATACTGACCGCCTGGGCCTCGATCATCGATTCCAATGATCCCGACGAGATAAAAAAGATACTCGACGGCATAGTCGACCCGGCCGGGTACGCCTACCGCTATAGCCTGCCCGACTCCATGCTCAGGCGCGCGAGGGTCAATCCATGAGAAAGCTAACCATCGACCCCATTACCAGGCTGGAGGGGCACGGCAAGATAACCATCTTCCTTAACGACGACGGCAGCGTGGCTAACGTGTACCTGCAGATACCGGAGTTGCGCGGTTTCGAGAAGTTCTGCGAAGGCCGCCCGGTCGCGGATATGCCGCAGATAACACCGCGCATCTGCGGGGTCTGCCCCGAGGCGCACCACATGGCCGCCACCAAGGCGCTGGACGACATGTTCCACACCGAGCCTACCAGCACGGCCAAAAAGATACGCGAACTGCTCTACAGCGCCTTTTATGTCACCGACCACACCACGCATTTTTATATATTGGGCGGGCCGGATTTTATCATGGGCCCCGACGCCCCGGTTAAGGACCGCAATATCCTCGGCGTTATCGCCAAGGTCGGCATGGACCTGGCCGGGCAGGTGCTAAACACGCGCAAGGAGAACCACTGGATAATCCAGGCGGTCGGCGGAAGACAGATACACCCGGTCTTCGGGCTCCCGGGCGGCGTCAGCAAGCGTATCAGCGAGGAGGACAGGCAGAAGATTGAGGAGATCGCTAAACGCGATGTGGCCTTCGCGCAGCTATCGCTCAAGGTCTTCGGTGATATCGTGCTCAAGAACAAGGCCTACGTTGATATGATTGTGAGCGACGCTTTCACACACCAGACCTATTATATGGGACTGGTCGACGATAAGAACAAGGTCAATTTTTACGACGGTAAGGTCAGGGTGGTCGACCCGGCGGGCAAGGAGTTCGTCAAGTATTCCCCCCACGAATACCTCGATCATATCGCCGAGCATGTCGAGCCGTGGAGCTATACCAAGTTCCCCTTCCTTAAGAAGGTGGGCTGGAAGGGATTCGTGGACGGCAAGGACAGCGGTGTTTACCGCGCCACGCCGCTCTCGCGTCTCAACGCCGCCGACGGCATGGCCACACCGCTGGCCCAGGCTGAGTACGATAAGATGTACTCAACCCTGGGAGGCAAGCCTGTACACCACACACTGGCCACCCACTGGGCGCGCCTCATCGAGTTGCTCTACGCCGCCGAGAGGCTGCTGGAATTGGCCCAGGACAAGGAGATTACCGGTCCCAACATCAGGAATATCCCCACAGGTAAACCCACCGAGGGCGTTGGCATCGTGGAAGCGCCGAGCAGGAACTTCAACGTAAGATCGAGGATTTCCGGGAACTGGGGCTTCCTCAGTACGTCGTCCGGGAGGGCAAGCTCCACCTTGTTGATCACATGGTCTCGACCGTTATCGGCGCCCGCCGGTCAGGCAAGAGTTTTCGAGTGCTTCAAGCGGCCGAAGCATTGATCAAGCCCGGACAAGAAATACCGGAGTCACTGCTCAACCAGGTGGAGATGGCCTGGCGGCCCTACGACCCCTGCATGTCCTGCTCGACCCACACGTTGCCCGGCAGCATGCCGCTGGAGATAACGGTGGTGGACAGCGGCGGCAATACGGTCAGGCGACTCAGCCGCTGACCTTTTTAATTAAACACTTTTAACTGAATAGGTTTATTGCACGAATCCGGCAAATACTTATGAACATATGTAAATATGCTGCATTGCCTGACATGGACCAAATAAAATAAGCTGAAGGAGTTGTGTATGCAAAACCGGGTGATTTCCAGGAAGGACCTGGCCAGCTTCGTCGATGACCTGATCAAGACGAAGTCTGCCGGGGAGGTCATTGGCATCAAGGCACAGGGCAACAAGTTCAATTTCGGTCCGCTGGCCAGCGCCGCCGAGCTTCGTCTTGATTACGACATATCCCTGCTGCCGCCCAAGAAGTACTTCTTCCCGCAGACGGAAACCGTGCTGAAGTACGAGGTAGACAAAACCCCGAAGGTCGAAGCGGTGGCCGCCGAAAAGCCGCTTTGCATTATCGGCGTGCATCCTTTCGATATCCGGGGCCTCCTGCTCTTCGACGCCGTCTACGGCGGCAAGGATCCTGACCCCAACTATTTCCTCAAGAGGAACAACGCAGTTATCATCGGCGTAGACTGCCTGTCCCCCAACCCCAAGGCTTTCGCCGCCAGCATGGGCACCAACGTTACGGAAGAGGGCTTTGACCTGATGCTGACGGACCTGGGCGGCGACTATTTCGTCACGGTCGGCACGAGTAAGGGCCATAACCTCATCAACAAGGCCAAAACGAAGGAGGCGGGCGCCCCTGACCTGGAGAAACGCGACAAGGTGCGCAAGGAAGCAGAAAAGAAGTACCAGGTATCCCTCAAAATGAAGAAGGAGGAGATCCCGGCGCTGTTAGACGCCACCTGGGAAAGCAAGGTATTCAAGGACAGGTCGGAGACATGCTTCAGCTGCGGCTCGTGCGTAATGGTCTGCCCCACCTGCGTATGTTTCGACGTGCAGGACGAGATGGCGCTCAGCCTGAAGGGCGGCGAACGCTACCGCCGCTGGGACGGCTGCATGCTCACCGAGTTCGCCAGCGTAGCCAGCGGCGAGAATTTCCGCGAGCATAAGGAGCAGCGCTTCCGCCACCGCATGTACCGCAAGGGCAAGTACCTGGTGGAAAGGTACAAGTACCTGGGTTGCGTGGGCTGCGGCCGCTGTGCCAGCGCCTGCCTGGCCGAGATCGCCAGCCCGGCTGAAACTTACAACCTGCTCAAGGAGGCAAAATAATGGTTATGCAGCTCACAGCGAAGCAATCCATTCACCTCCCGCGCACGGCTGAACTGATCCGCGTGGAGAAGCTGAGCGACCGGGAAAAGGTATTTGAGTTCAAATTCGACGACGGCAAGGAGCTCGGCCAGAAGCCGGGCCAGTTCGTCGAGGTATCCATCTTCGGGGTCGGCGAAGCCCCCATCTCGGTGACCTCTTCACCCACACATAAGGGTTCCTTCGAACTGGCGGTCAGGGCTACCGGCGGCGTCACCAATAAGCTTCACACGCTGGATAAGGGCGCCAAGGTGGGCATCAGGGGGCCTTTTGGCAACGGCTTCCCGCTTGATACGCTCAAGGGCAAGGACATCCTCTTCGTGGCGGGAGGCATCGGCCTCTTCCCGCTGCGCTCCCTGATAAACTATGTCATGGACAAGCGCAGCGATTTCGGCGAGGTCAATACACTCTTCGGTTGCCGCTCACCGCAGGAGAGGCTTTTCATCGGCCAGTTGGCCGAGTGGGACAAGAGCAAGGACATGTGCTTCCTCGAGACCGTGGACCGCGTGCCCGATGACGAATGGAAGGGCAACGTCGGGGTTATTACCACGCTCTTCCCCAAGATATCCTTCGACCCCAAGAAAACCTACGCCATCGTGGTTGGCCCGCCCATCATGTACCGCTTCGTCATCGCCGAATGCCTCAAGAAAGGCCTGGCTGACGACCATATCATCATGTCCCTGGAACGCAGGATGAAGTGCGGCGTCGGCAAGTGCGGCCACTGCCAGATAAACGGCCTGTACTGCTGTCAGGAAGGCCCGGTCTTCACCTATGCCCAGGTCAAGTCACTGAAGGAGGCTGTATAAATGAAACCGAGAGTCGCATTTTTCGATTTTACCGGCTGCGAGGGCTGCCAGCTTGAAGTGCTCAACTTCAACCTGGAGATAGTGGACCTGATCGGCGCGATCGATATCGTGGAGTTCCGCGAGGCCAGCTCCGACCACTCCGACGACTATGACATCGCCTTTATCGAAGGCAGCCAGACCACCGACCGGGACGTAGAGCGGGTTCAGAAAATCAGGGAGAAGGCCAAGATATTAGTTGCCCTGGGCGCCTGCTCCTGCACGGGCGGTGTCAATGCCCTCAAGAACCGATTTTCCATGGAGGAGAACCTCAAGGTAGTCTACGGAGATTCCGCCAAGCTCTATTCGACCATACCCACCCGGCCCACCAGCGCCTACGTCAAAGTCGACGTCCACCTCCACGGCTGCCCGCCCAACCGCAACGAGGTCATCAGCCTGGTTAAATGCCTGCTGAGCGGCAAGAAGTTCGAGCAGTGCCACAACCCCGTCTGCGTCGAATGCAAGCTGGCGGAGAACATCTGCGCATTTGAGCGCGGAGAATTCTGCCTCGGCCCCATCACACGGGGCGGCTGCAATGCCGTCTGCGTTACCGGCGGCCGGAAATGCTGGGGCTGCCGCGCCCTGGTAGATGAGCCCAATGTAAACTCGGAGAAAGAAATACTGAAAAAATACGGCCTTACCATGGATGACATGATGCTGCAGTTCAAGCTCTTCAATGGAGCACTGGAGGTTTCGAAATAATGGCAATCAAAGAAGTTAATTTCAAGGTCCATCACGTAGCCCGCATCGAAGGCCACGGCAATATAATAGTCAACGCCAAAGACGGCAAAATAGAGGAATGCAAGTGGGAAGTGCCCGAGTCGCCCCGCTTCTTCGAATCGATGCTGCGAGGCCTCAGCTATTCCGACGTCAACTTCATCGCACCGCGTATCTGCGGCATCTGCGCCGTAGCGCATGCCAACGCGTCCATAGCAGCCACCGAGGCGGCCTTCGGCGTCAAGCTCAGTGAGCAGTCCATACTGCTGCGCGATACACTCTTCGACGCCGAGACCTTCACCTCGCATATCCTGCATACCTATTTCCTGATCGCCCCGGACTTCTTAGGCGTGGGCAGTGTTATCCCCCTGGCCACCACCCATACCGACGTGGTGCTTCGGGCGCTACGCATGAAAAAATTCGGCAACGACTGGGCCGATATACTCTGCGGACGCAAGACCCACCCCATCTCGCAGGTAGCCGGCGGCTTCGTGAAGTTCCCCAGCCTGGAACAGCTCAAGTGGATCAAGGACAAGCTGGAGGGCGAGGTAATGAAGGACCTCGAGGCAAGTGTCGACCTCTTCAAGACCCTCAAGTTCCCCTCCTTCACACGCGAGACCGAGTACATCGCGCTGACCAAGCCCGACCAGTACGCCTTCATCGGCGGCATGATAGGTTCCACGGACTGCAAGCCCATCCCTGTCAATGATTACCAGAAGGTGACCAACGAGTTCTGCATTCCCCAGTCCACCGCCAAGTGGACCAAGCACCTTCGCGAATCCTTCCAGGTGGGCGCGCTGGCGCGCTTCAATGTCAACCACGACAGGCTGCATCCCATGGCTAAAAAGATCGCCGGGGTCTTCGGCCTCAAGGCGCCCTGCTACAACCCCTACTTCATCAGCGTGGCTCAGCTCGTCGAGTCAGTGCACGTGGTGGAGAACAGCATTATGATACTCGACAAGCTGCTCACTCGCGGCATCAAGCCCGAGAAGCCCGAGGTCAAGGTCCGGGCCGGGCGCGGTGTGGGCGCCGTGGAAGCGCCACGCGGCATCCTCTTCCATGATTACACCTTTGATGATGCCGGCAAGTGCATCGCCGCCAATATCATCATCCCCACCAATGAGAACCACAACAGCATCCAGCACGATTTCGAGAAGCTGCTGCCCGAGATATTAGACAAGCCGCAGGACGAGATAAAGCTAGCCATGGAGATGCTGGTCAGGGCCTACGACCCCTGCGTCTCCTGCTCCACCCATATGCTGGAAGTGAAATTCGTGTAATAACCATAGTCTTTCTAACGTAGGGACGTCGCTTTAGCTGCGCCCGCAAGCGGGCGGGTTTAAAAACCCGCCCCTACAGTAAATATGTCATTGCGAGCCCGTAGTGCGTGGCAATCTCACAGCCGACGGCGTAATGCCATAGGATTGCTTCGTCGCTGCGCTCCTCGCAATGACGAATTAGGAGGGCTCCTCGCAAAGACATTTTATAAACATAGGGGCGGGTCGTATGACCCGCCCCTCTTTATTCTACAGTTAGTTTTTTCCCTCTTCAGCCGCAATACAATTTCGCTGAAAAACTATATAATGAATCGCTGAAATCGCTCTGCATGCCTGTAATTGTATGGTGGATCTGAATTTAGTTTTCATAGGCTTCGTCATCCTGATAGCCCTGGTCTTCGATTTCACCAACGGTATGCATGATGCCGCCAATTCAATTGCCACCGTTGTTTCCACCCGGGTCCTATCGCCGAGGATAGCCGTCATCTGGGCAGCGTTTTTTAATTTTGTAGCCTTCTTTATCTTCGGCACCGCTGTGGCTATGACCATCGGCAAGGGCATGATCGACATCCAATCGATCAATGAGACCGTTATCCTGGCAGCGCTCATCGGCGCCATATGCTGGAACCTGCTGACCTGGTACCTGGGACTGCCCAGCAGCTCATCCCACGCCCTGATCGGCGGTTACGCGGGCGCAGCCATAGTTAAAAGCGGTTTCGGTGTGATCATACCGGGCGGCTGGTACAGCACCCTGATTTTCATCGTGCTGGCGCCTGCCATCGGCCTTGTATTAGGTTATGCGTTAAAAGTGGGCACGTCGTGGATGTTGCGCAACCAGCGGCCGGGCCCGGTAAATAAATGGTCCCGTGTTTTGCAACTTTTCTCCGCCGCCCTCTACAGCCTGGGACATGGCGGCAATGACGCCCAAAAAACTATGGGCATCATCACCAGCCTGCTTTTCGCCAGCGGATTCCTGACAGAGTTTCACGTACCCTTCTGGGTTGTCGTGATTTCATATTCTGCTATTGCACTGGGGACCCTGACCGGTGGCTGGCGCATCGTCAAAACCATGGGGCAGAAGATAACCCGCTTGAGGCCGATCGACGGCTTTTGCGCCGAGACGGCCAGCGCCATCTCCATTTTCCTGGCTACGCATCTGGGTGTGCCGGTCAGCACAACACACGTCATCACCGGGGCCGTTTCAGGCGTTGGTTCGGCCAACCGCTGGACCGCCGTGCACTGGGGGGTTACATTGAACATAGTCTGGGCCTGGGTACTGACCATCCCCGGCGCCGCCATCATCGCCGCCGCTGCCTACTTCCTGCTCAACCTTATCATGGGCAAGGGGATATTCTGAGGTTATGGTAGCTGTCAATACCACCCTTTTTCAGTCGTAATTGCGTTTTTTACCCGTCATTGCGAGCCCGAAGGGCGCGGCAATCCTTATTGTCTGACGCGACACCACAAGATTGCTTCGTCGCTGCGCTCCTCGCAATGACCTATTAGGGACGTTTCTCCCTATGATACGATTCGCGGAAATTTTGACACTTCCCGGATTTTATGTTAAATTTTTACAAATGGTTAACTGCATATCTGCCCGCTACTTTTACGCCTATTATTATTTTACGCCAGGCCATCAGTCTGGGGGGCAGTGCAGCATACCTGAAAACCGATAAATAGATAGGTAAATAATATCAAGAAGGGCTCTCCAGACGGAGAGCCCTTCTTTTTTATTCATAAAAATACGGACCGGAGGTATACAAAACAATGATGATAATGAAAAGGGACGCTACAGACGAAGATATCAAGCGCGTGATCAGGGAGATCAAAGTGCATGGACTCAAGGCGGATGTCTCGCGGGGCGATTTCAGGACAGTCATCGGCCTGGTCGGCGACGAGAGCAAGGTACCCTTTGACAATTTCGCCATAATGCCCGGCGTAAAGGAGGTGGTTAAAATCGAAACGCCATATAAATTGATCAGCAGGGAATACGGCCGCGCGGCCGACGGGCTGAGCGGCGTCAGCAAGACCATCGATATCGGCAACATACATATAGGCAACGGTGAACCTATTATCATGGCAGGGCCCTGCGCCGTGGAGAACAAGAAGCAGCTCTTCATGATAGCCGAGGCAATTAAGAAAGCCGGCGCTCATATACTCAGGGGCGGCATCTTCAAACCCCGCAGTTCCGTGCACACATTTCAGGGCGTGGGAGGCAGCGACCGCAAGAGCGCCGAACAGGCGCTCAAGTGGATGCGGGACGCAGGAAAAGAGTACGGGCTCCCCGTAGTCACCGAGGTCAGGGGGGAAGACCATGTGGACCTGGCCGCTGAATATGTCGATATCCTTCAAATAGGGTCCCGTAATATGTACAACCAGGACCTGCTGGCCAAGGTGGGTAAAAAAAATAAGCCGGTGCTGCTCAAGAGGCATTTCGGCGCAGGCATCGAGGAATTCCTCTCCTTTGCCGACTACATCGCCGCCGAGGGCAACAAGGACATCATACTCTGTGAACGCGGCATCGTGCCGGTGGGCAAGGGCAAGGAATACACACGTTATACGCTCGACCTGGCCGCAGTGCCGGTCATCAAGAAGGAGACCTACCTGCCCGTCATCATCGACCCCAGCCATAGTACGGGACGGCGCGACCTCATCTTCAGCATGAGCTGCGCCGCCATAGCCGCCGGCGCCGACGGACTTATGATCGAGGTGCACTACAACCCTCAGGAGGCCATCGTGGACGGCCGCCAGACCATTACACCGGGCGAATTACAGGATATAATAAAGGCCTGCCGGAAGATACACGACCTGGTCAAGCCGGTGGTTTAAGTATAAATGAGGAAGCTTCAAGGTTGAGGACAATCAGGGTCAAGCTCGGGAAAAGGAGCTACGAGGCCCGCATCGGCCATGACCTGCTGGGACAGGCAGGCAAATGGCTCAGGCTGATCATGCCATCCGGGGAGAAAGCCGCACTGATAACCAACCCGGACATCGACCGGCTGTACGGGGCGCTGCTCAAACAGGGGCTGGAGAAAGAGGGGTTTAGAACGGCAACCCTGCTGGTCCCGGAGGGAGAGGAGCACAAGTCCCTTGATACGGCGGCCAAATTATATGCCGGCCTGCAGGCGGTACATGCCGAGAGGACAACCCCCATCCTGGCCATGGGAGGCGGGGTTATCGGCGACCTGGCCGGCTTCGTGGCAGCCACCTATATGCGCGGCCTGCCGCTGGCTCTGCTGCCCACCACCCTGCTGGCGCAGGTCGACAGCAGCCTGGGAGGCAAGACCGCGGTCGACCACGGCCCGGTCAAAAATAATATCGGCGTCTTCCACCAGCCCCTGCTGGTTATAGCAGATACATTTACCCTGCGCAGCCTGCCGCAGGCCGAGGTCAGCAACGGCCTGGCCGAGGTTATCAAGTACGGCATGATACGTGACAGCGCTTTCTTCAACATGCTGGAGAAAAACATGCAGAAGATACGCGCCTTTGAAGACCCGCTGCTGGAGGAAGTAGTAGCGCGTTCAGCCGCCATCAAGGCAGGCATAGTAGCAAAAGATGAGCGGGATACAGGACTCCGCAATATCCTGAATTTCGGCCATACCATCGGCCACGCCGTCGAGGCAGCCTCCGATTTCAAGATCCGGCACGGCCAGGCTGTGGCTACCGGAATGGTAAAGGCCTCCGCTATCGCCTGCCGCATGGGCATCTTCCCGCGCCCCCGCCTCCTGAGATTGAAAAACCTCCTGCTGGAGGCCGGATTGCCGGTGACCATGCCGCGGGTGGATATGGCCCGCGTGATCGCGGCCATGGAGCACGATAAAAAAGTTCAAAACGGCAAAATCAGGTTCATACTGCCACGTTCTATCGGCAAGGTTTTCATCGCAGATGATGTGAGCTTCGCCCTGGCGGTAGAGGTGATGGAGAGCAGCGATGATTAAGCCGAGGATTTGCGCGGTGATCGCAGGCAGCAACATGGAGGCGATTAGCAAAGCCGAAGGATTGGCCGACCTCTTTGAAGTGCGCATCGATTTGATCGGCAGTAAATGGCAGCAAGTTGCGGCCGGACTGCGCAAGCCCTGGATCGCAGCTAACCGTAACGTAGCAAACCATGGCAGGCACGAGGGCAGCGAAGAGCAGCGGGTTAACGAGCTGCTTGCAGCGCTGCAGATGGGAGCGGACATCATTGATATCGAAATTGAAACCCCGGGACTGGAGGATATCGTCACGCAGGTCAAGGGTAAGGCTAAATGCCTGCTATCATATCATGACTGGAGCGGTACCAAATCGCCGGAAACCCTGGCAGCGATGGTACATCGGCAGTTGACCGCCGGGGCGGATATCTGCAAGGTCGTTACCACGGCCACCGGGATTGATGACAACCTCGCCATTATCAGGTTGCCCTCGCTCTTCCCCTGGGCCAGCGTGATAGCGCTGGCCATGGGTACCGCCGGGGCGCTCAGCCGCGT
>JAPLHK010000103.1:24991-26172 GCA_026389715.1 Chloroflexota bacterium | reverse complement strand
TTATCCTCTAGCGACTGGAAATCTATGGTTACGCAATACGGCGTGCCGATCTCGTCCTGCCTGCGGTAGCGCCTGCCGATGCTCTGCGCGTCATCATACTGAGTCATAAGGTGCGGCCGCAGCAGCGCGGACACCTCCTTAGACATGGGCGACAGCTTCTCATTGCGGCTAAGGGGCAGTACGGCAACTTTCACCGGCGCTATCTCCGGTTTGATATGCAACACGACCCGCGTCTCCTTATCCGCCACTTCCTCGTCGTAGGCGTCTACCAGCACCGCCAGCAGCGTGCGGTCTACGCCGGAGGACGGTTCAATCACATAGGGCAGGTAACGCTCCCCTTTCTCTTCATCAAAATAATCGAGTGTCTTGCCGCTGAACTTAGAATGCTGCGTCAGGTCGAAATCCCCGCGGTTGGCGATTCCCTCTATCTCGGACCAGCCGATAGGGAAATTATAATCCACATCGAAGCAGCCTTTGGCATAATGGGCAAGTTCCTCCTTATCATGCTGCCTGAGTCGCAGGTTCTCTTTCTTGATGCCCAAACCGACGTAGTAATTCAACCTTTCGTTCACCCAGTAATCGAACCAGTGCTCATCCGTCCCCGGCTTTACGAAGTACTCGATCTCCATCTGCTCGAATTCGCGCGTGCGGAAAATGAAATTGCCGGTGGTTATCTCGTTGCGGAACGACTTGCCCACCTGGGCTATGCCGAAGGGCAGCTTTTTGCGGGTTGTGGACAGCACATTTTCGAAATTGACGAACTGCGCCTGCGCGGTTTCAGGCCTCAGGTAAACAATATTAGCCGCATCCTCGACCGGCCCCATAAAGGTCTTGAACATCAGGTTGAACATGCGCGGCTCAGATAGTACGCCGCCGCAATTAGGGCACTTGTTGAGATCGATGTCGGTGGAGCGGAACCTTTGCCGGCAATCCTTGCACTCTACCAGCGGGTCAGAAAAGCCCGCTACATGGCCGCTGGCCACCCACACCTGCGGATGCATCATAATACTGGCATCGATACCCACCATGTCGTCACGTTCCTGCACCACCTTCTTCCACCAGTAGTTCTTGATATTGCGTTTCAATTCCACTCCCAGTGGACCGTAATCCCAGCAACTGGCCAGGCCGCCATATATCTCACTGCTCTGAAAAACAAAACCACGCCTTTTGCAAAGCGAGAC
>JAPLHK010000103.1:19474-24986 GCA_026389715.1 Chloroflexota bacterium | reverse complement strand
GACTATTTTCTCCATGTCAACTTTCTTAGTTTCTTCTGGCACTTTAACCTCCTGGTTGCTTACAGACGATTGTAAATTATACCACGTATACCGCATAGCTACATAGGCATAATATTAGCCGTTACCGTGTGCAGATTGTATAATGCTAAGGTGAGGCTGAGAATCAGATGGCACGTGTAACCGCGATAATCTTTTCCCTGGTGCTGCTACCCATCTGTGTCTTATACGCGGCCCAACCCGGCTGCAGCGTTCCTCCCAACCCGTCCCCCAACCTTCCGCCGCCTCCCGCTCAACCTGTCTTATCCCCGGGCAACAGCCCGCGCTTCTACACCATTATCTATGAAGGGCCGTCGGGTACCATAAACTACAATGCGGTAACTTTCAAATGGGGCAGCGGACTCCCTTCGGTTGACCCATCCAATTTCACTTATGCAACATTCCTGCAGGGCTACGACAAGGACTTCACGCCCTTCCTGAAAGATACGTCCCGTTCATTCCAGGGCCTGCCCAACGGCAACTATATATTTTATGTAAAGGCGCAGGATTCCAGCGGTAATATCGAACCCAACCCGCCTTTCAGTGCTTTCGTTGTTTCGGGTGTAGTCCCGCCGCAGGCTGCGCAGAACCTGCCAGCCGTCCCTGGCGGTGGGGGATACCTGCTCATAGGCAGCGACGTCAGCAGGATTGCCGTGGGCAGCGATGGCCTGACCATCTACGCCCTCGATTCCACAAACTCACGGCTTTACCGTTCCGATTCGGCTGGAGCAGGCTGGCAGGATATCTCCGCCGCACTAACCGGCGCCGCACCCTGGACAGACCTGTCTGTAGCTCCCGATAACGCACGTTTTGTAGCCGTGGTTACCAACGGCGGGCGCGAGATATATATCTCATCCGATTCCGGGGCGAATTTCAGCGGCACAGGGGTTTCCTCCATGCTGGGCGCGGGACAGGCGGTGAGGTGCATCAGCCTATCGCCGGATTACGGCGCGCCCCGACGTGAATTAGCAGCCGGCGCCTGGAGCGGCACGGGCGGCGGAACCGTGCTCATCAACATCCTTACCGGGTTCTCAGGAGGATGGTTTGACGCCGGCAGCGGCGCGAGCGGCTGGCTTTCTCCGGGAGGCGGCGTGGACGTCTTTGCCCTAAAACACTCTCCATCCTTCGCCTCGGACGGCGCCATGCTGCTGGTGGCCTCAAGCGCTACGCGTACCTACCTTTACATGGGCGCCCGCGACCTGGGCTCCCGCACTACAACGTGGAACTCTTCGACAGGTTACCCGGTGGAGATAGGGCAGGCCGGCGCCCCGCTTAATTACGCAGATATCGCGCTGCCGGCTGATTACAGTCCAGCCAACCCCTATGCCCGTCAGGTTTTCGCAAGCTGGAGCAAGAATATTACAGGACAGGATATATACCGCATCTCCGATTACCAGGTTTACCGCATGGGCGCCCCCGAGGCTATCTCCTCCATCGCCTACTACGGCAGCGTCAGGAGCGGCAAGCTACTGGCGGGCGCCGCAAGGTGCCAGGGCGGGGGAGGTTGTTACCAGGTACAGACCTATTTCAGCGCCAACGCGGTTTCCAACTATCCGGCCTGGCAGCCCAGCCAGAAAGCCCCGACCGGTTCGCGCGCTGCCATGGTCCGCTGGTCGCAAGAACAACGGCAATACGTGGAACCAGTAAGCTTTAATGAATGTAAACCGAGAATACCGCCGCAGACTATTAACTCCGGATGCCGCCGTAGCCTGTGTCAAAAGCGGGGATATGATCGTTCACGGAGGCAGCGTTGCGGAACCACCGGCGCTATTAACAGCGCTGGCAGAACGGGTAAGACGGGGAGAACTATCAAGCCTTAAAATATATTCCAGCCTGCCCATGCAGCATGGGTCCCGCACCGTGCTGTCCCCCGATCTTTCGGACTGCATAGAGTCGTACTCGTGGTTTGCCACCGAGGCCGACAGGTCCCGCCATAAGGTCGGCCTGAGCTACTACGTGCCCACATATATCCACCAGATATCCAGGTTGATGCAGGAAACCATGGAGATCGACATCATGATGACCACGGTCTCCCCCATGGATAAATACGGCTATTTCACCTTCGGGGCCGTCAACGATTACACAGGGGCGGCCGCCCGTAATTGCCAAAAGCTGATAGTTGAGGTCAACGAGAACATGCCGCGCGTGCTGGGGGACACGCTGCTGCACCTTTCAGAGGTGGATGTTATCGTGGGAAACCATGTTCCCCTGCTGGAGGTACAGGCTCCTGCCCCGGGTCCGCAGGACGACATCATCGGCCGCTGTATTGCGGAGCTGGTCCCGGACGGCGCGACCATTTCGATGGGCATCCGCGGTATCCCCAATGCCATAGGCAGCCATCTTCTCGGCCACAAGGACCTGGGCATCCACAGCGGCGTTTTCACTCCCGTAATGGTCGACCTCATCGAAAAAGGCGTGGTAAACGGCAGCAAGAAGAGCCTGCATCCGCGCAAGCATGTTTTTATAGTGGCACAGGGCACCCGGCGCATGTACGATTTCATCCACAACAATCCCAGTATGGAGAGCCGTCCCGCCTCGTATACCGAGGACCCGGCGATCATTGCTCTCAACGATAATATGATAGCCGTCAACACCGTGATTGAGGTCGACCTGACCGGGCAATGCAACGCCGAACACATGGCCGGTTCCCAGTTCAGCGGCACGGGCGGTCAACTCGACTTCGTGCGCGGCGCTTATAATTCCCGGGGAGGCAAATCCATACAGGCCTTCACCTCAACTGCACGCAAGGGGACAGTTTCCCGTATCGTGCCGCAACTGAAATCCGGCACGGCCGTGACTGTTCCCCGCATGGATACGCATTACCTTGTAACTGAATACGGCTCCGCCAACCTCAAGGGAAAGTCCACCCGTGACCGTGCGCTGGGCATAATCGCGCTGGCACATCCGGATTTCAGGGACAGTTTGCTGCGCGCAGCGGAGGACATGTACCTGCTGTAACCTGCGCTGTCTGCGTATTTACCGAAAAAATCTGTTACACTATTCAACAATAATTTCATATCCGGAGGCATAACGTGAAATCTAAGAAAGCCCGCGTACTTACCATCACGCTTAGCATCATACTGGCACTGGTACTCATTTTAGTAGCCGCCTTCCAGGTCTTCTTCCGGCTGCCGCAGCCATCTTACTCAGGTACCATAACCATGGATGGCTTAAAGAATCCGGTCGAGGTCAGGACCGACGATCACGGCATACCGCACATCTTCGCGCAGGATGAGGACGACCTTTTCTTTGCCCAGGGCTTCATTACCGCCCGCGAGCGCATGTTTCAGATGGACCTGACGCGCCTGGCAGGCAGGGGTGAACTATCAGCGCTCTTCGGCGAAAGCATGCTCGAGACCGATAAGTATTTCAAAACGCTGGGCTTTTACCGCGCTGCCAAGTCTGAGTACAACAATATCACCCCAGCAACCCGGGCAGCGGTCGACTCATATTCCCGGGGCGTCAACGCGTACCTGGATACCGTGAAATTCCTGCCTGCCGAGTACACCATCCTGGGCGCGAAGCCGCAGGCCTGGAAGCCGACCGACTGCTTGGTCGCGGGATTGCTGATGTCCTACCGCCTCAATGCCCCACGCACCATCAAGCCTATCCTGTATATGATTTACGAGCACTCCGGGCCCGACATGCTCAAGGACCTGCTGCCTTACATACCGGAGGGGGCGCCATACGTCTCTTCTTCTGGCAACCAGGGGCCGACTTCCGCTCGCTGCGAACTTCCCGGCCCGGAAACATTGGCAACGGCTGAAAACTCCTTCAGCGAGATCGAAGCGCCAATACCGCTGAGGATGAATGCTTCCAACTGGATGATATTCTCAGGCTCACGCACCACCACGGGCAAGCCGGTCTTCACCGGCAGCCCCGACCTCGAGGCGGCCATACCCTCGCTGTTCTACCTGGTACACCTCAAAGGTGGCGCCTACGACGTGATCGGCGGCTCGATAGCCGGCCTGCCCGGTGTGCACGCGCTGGGATTCAACGGGCACATCGCCTGGAGCATCACCGTAGGCAACGCCGACAACCTCGATTTCTTCACGGAAAAACTCAACTCCGCTAACCCTGACCAGTATCTCACCGAGGACGGGTATAAGGATTTCCAGGTAATCGACGAGACGGTGAAGGTCAAGGATAAGGACGGCGTCAGGGACGAGAAATTCAAGGTAAAGATATCGCGTCACGGGCCGATAATCTCGGACATTATGAAAGAGATGCCGCCCGACTGCGCCATGCTGTGGCCGGGGCTGCTGGGTCACGACGGCACAGTAGAGGGCCTGCTGGCGCTCAACCGCGCCACCAATTTCGACGAGTTCCGCAAGGCGCTCAGCCTGGTGAACGGCGCCAGCGTGCACCTCGGCTACGCCGATGTTGATGGCACTATCGGCTATGAATACGTGACTACCTTCCCCATACGGAAGGCCGGGGACAACCCGTTGCCCAGGCCCGGGGAGAAGGGAGAGTACGACTGGACCGGATACAAGCCATTCGCAGAGCAGCCGTACGAGCTCAACCCGGCCAGGGGTTACCTCGGTTCCTTCAACCAGATGCCGGAGGCTGGCGATTACTACGGCACGGCCTACTTCCTCTTCGAGCGCCCCTTCCGCTTCGAGCAGATGGCCAACAGCAAGGCTAAATTCACTGTGGACGAGATACGCAGCATGCAGAACGACGTGGTCTCCAATGTGGCCGGGCGTTGGGTTCCGCTGATCCTCAAGGACTGCGAGGGCAAAGCGGAACTGGCGAAATACACGGCGGTTTTTAAGGGCTGGAACTACGCCATGGACACCGGCAGCCCGCAGGCGACGCTCTTTAATTCCTTCTTGACCCACCTCGTCAGCAACACCTGCGAAAACAAGCTCGGTAAAAAGATAGTCGATGAGCTGTTCAAGGACCTCAATGTTGACATACCCGTGCAGTGGCTGATCAGGTACATGGACGACAACGAAAACAAGTTTTGGGACGATACCACCACTCCTGATGTTAAAGAAACCCGCGACGACATGGTGCTCAAGAGCATGAAGGATGCCGTGGCCGAACTGTCAGCGCGCCTGGGCAGCGACCCGCAAAACTGGGCCTGGGGCAAAGTACACATGATGACGATCAAGCACCCGCTGGGCAGCGTGCTGCCCTTCCTCAACCTGAGCCCGCTGGCCTACGCCGGCGACGATTTCACCATCCACGCCGGTTGGTGGGACCGCGAGCACCCCTACGATATGCTCAGCGGCGCTGCCATCAGGTTAGTGGTAGATATGTCCAACTTAGATACCATAACCATCATGAGCCCGCCCGGACAGTCGGGTATGTATCTAAGCCCCTACTACAGTGACCTCGCAGAGACATGGTCCAAAGGCGGGCAGGTACCGGCGCATTACACGGATGCAAAGCAACTGAAGCAGGTGCTGATGCAGGAACCGGGAAAGGTGAATTAAACTGACCGCAAAAATAGGCCGGACAAACCCAA
>JAPLHK010000103.1:0-19365 GCA_026389715.1 Chloroflexota bacterium | reverse complement strand
GCCGTCCTGCACACGCGTATCCACCAGGCGTAAGCAGGGAGGGTCAGCCTGGTAGATGCTTTCCTTGCTGCCCACGCACATGCACATCTGGTTGGTATCGAAGCCTTTCCGGTATCGCCTGATTATCTCCTCGATCTGCGGTGAGAGGAATTCGCCGTAGGTGTACTCTTCATTCTCCTGCCGGTCGGGCGTCATCAGATAGGACATGTACTCTTCGATGACCTCGTCGGTAGTCGGCAGGGGAACCCCGGCCGGCACGTCAGGACTGAGCGGCCGTATGCCAGGCTTGCTGATATTGATAGCGACAAGCTCGATCTCTTTACGGCGCACGCCTTCAAAGCTGCCCTGCTCGATCTTATATTCGCGCCCTTCGAAAAGGGCCTTCTGCAGGCATTGGTACCAGGCATCGCCCAGGCTCAGGGCATCTATCACGGTTAACTTCATTTTATCTGTAGCATAATAAGCAAGTGATATAATGTATGTCAAGGCAGGCCATTCATGATAAAAGCTGTTTTCTTCGATTTCTTCAACACGCTGGTTTATTTCGACCCGCCGCGTGAAAAGCATTACGCAGACACAGCGGCGGAGTTCGGCATTCGCATCTCGCCCGAAGCTATAGCAGCGGCGCTGCCCGAGGCTGACGCCTGGTGGCGCTCGGAGAATTTCAGGTCGACCATCAAGGACAGGGAGCAGTCTTCCAAGTTCGATGCCTACCGCGGCTACGGCCTGCGCATACTCAGGGATGCCGATAATACCGTCAGCCCGGAGCAGGCATTGCAGATATTAGCCAAGGCCTTTTCAGTCGGCTTCAAATTCAAAAACTATGATGACTCTTTGCCGGCGCTCGGGGCACTCAAAGGGAAAAACATGCCGATGGGCCTCATCTCCAATATCGGCGAGCAGATTGACTCATATCTTGACAGGGCAGGATTCACGGACTATTTCGCTCACAAAATCACCTCTTTCGAAGCGGGCTGCGATAAGCCACAACCACAGATCTTCCAATTAGCCTTGAAAAGGGCGGGGATTGCAGCGGCAGAGGCGCTTTTCGTGGGAGACCAATACGACCTGGACGTGATCGGCGCCAGGAGCGCCGGCATCACACCCATACTCATCGACCGCAATGGCGCAGCAACCGGCGATTATGACTGCATCGTGATTAAAAACCTTGCACAGGTCCTCAATTACCTATAGGCTGCTTCGCTGCGCTATCTTGGCCTTGACCCTTTCGAATTCATCCTCGGTGAGCGGGTATCTACGGAAGGGGATGAAGCTCAGCAATATCATAGCCGCAGGGAAGAGGCAGAAGATCACGCGCACACCGGTAATCAGACTCTCAGGCTGAACGCCCTCCCGGACGAAGCCGGAAAGGGCCAAAGCGAAGCCCACGATGGGTGGACCCACGGAATAGGCTATCTTCTGGCCTGCCGACCACATACCTGAAAAGATACCCTCGCGCCGCAATCCCGACTGCATCTGGTCATATTCCACCGTATCGGGCAGCATGGAGAAGGGGAAAAGCTGGAAGCTGGAGAAGCCCACTCCGGCCAGGAAGATCTGCCCGTAGAAGAGCCACAGCATCTCAGCGCCCGTGAAGAAGAGTGAAGCCATCATCACGGTGAAAATTGCCAGGCCTATGTAGTACGATTTTATCTTGCCCAAACGTTTGCCGACGGCTAACCAGACGGGGATAAAGAGGACGCCGGTGATCATGAAGATGGGGAAGACTACATTCATGGCCGTCTCGGGCAGGGCCATGGCGTATTTCACGTAATAGACAAAGCCGGCCATCATGACACCTATGGCCAGCGCCTGCAGGAAATAGCTGGACATCAGCATCATGAAAGGATAATTCCTGGCTGCCACCTTCACCTGTTCCTTCAATGGCGGCATCTCCTTCTGCGGAGGCAGGGAAGGCGCTTTGCGTGTGCCGTAAAAGCACCACAGGGAGGAGATTATCATAGCTGCGCCAAAGACGCTGCCCATCATGCGGAAGCCCGCTGCGCCGCCCCCGCCGGCGTTAACCAGCACCATGGTCAAACCCCCGGCCAACAAAGCGCCGATAGAGGCGAAGGACATGCGGAAGGAGGTTATCGACAGCCGCTCATTGTAGTCGTCGGACATCTCCGGCACCATGCTGGCGTAGGGCACGTTAACGAGCGCAAAGATCGTGCAGCCCAGCGCAAAGATAAGCGAAACCTGCAGTGCGTTGGCGAATTCCGTTTGAAAACCGGGCGCGATGAAAATGGCAAAAAAGCTAAGGCCGAAGGGCACTGCGCCATAGAGCAGGTACACCCTGCGGCGGCCGAAACGGGAGCGCGTGACATCGGAGATGGCCCCCATGATAGGGTCTAAAATCACATCCAACAGTTTGGGAAAGAGCAGCATGGTGCCCGCCAGCGCAGGTTCCACCCCGACTACGTTGGTCAGGAAAAACAACAGGTACATGCCGGTGGTAACGATGAACAGGTTGCAAGCTACGTCGCCGATGCCATAACTAAGCTTGATGCCGAGGGGCAGCTTTTTACCCCTGTTGTCTGCCGTGGTATTAACGTTTCCCATATTCTCCCCCTTCAATTAAATTACAGTCCCCTGAGAAACTCCGGCCGCAGAAGGGCCGGGTCCTTGCTGGCCAATATCGTATCGAGTTGCCTGAGCATCTTGTTTTTATCGGCAGGCAGAGTCCCGCGGATGGCGAAGTAATTGGAAGCATGCATAGAGCTGAAAAAGCAGTTGGAAAAAGAGGCATTCCCAACTATGTACCGCAACTCCTGCAGCGAATCGAAAGGTGTAATCAATTCGAACTCACCTTTCTCCCACTCCTGGTAGAGGGGGGTGCCGGGTATCAGCGTAAGGGTCAGCGCGCCGGCGTAATCGGGGTCCATCTCAGCCAGTATACGGGCACACTCAGATGCGTGCCGCTTACTGTCCTTCACTCCACCCAAACCCAGTATCACGGTCACCGAAAGCAGTATGCCGGCCTCCTTGACCTTATGCGCAGCTTCAACCATCTCTTCATGCGTAGCGCCCTTCTTAATGCGCGCCAATACCTCGTCGTCGCCGCTCTCCACGCCCATGTAAAGGATGCCCAGCTTCAGGTCTTTCAGGGCCCTGAGTTCGTCCACAGTGCGCCTCAGGATATCCTGCGGTGTGGCATAGCTGGCGATGCGTTCAAGATTGGGGAACTTCCCGTTGAGGTACTGCAGGGCTTCCACCAGCTTAGCATAGGGATAAACCAGTGCGTCCCCGTCCTGCAGGAAGACTTTCCGGCCATCCCAGCGCCTTAAAATCAGGTAAACGATATCGGGTTGTCCATTAACCCCCACCCGGTGATTCATATACAGGGACATGGCATCTATTTCCTGCTTCACCTCTTCCAGGTCACGGATGCCCAGGTGCGTAAAAGAGAATGCGCAAAAGCCGCAGGTGTTATTGGAGCACCCCGAAGTAAGCGGCAGGTAATAGCTGGCGTGCTCGCTGGGCGGCCTGATTATCTCGGGCCTTTCAAATGGCATTTATTCTTCCTTATGCAGTTAATGCAGCTTTGCTACATAGCTGTCCAGCGGAACCCTCAACGACCGCGACACCGGTCCGCACTTGGCTTTCAGGCAGAAAAAAATGCGGCCTTCCGCGGGCAACTCTTCAAGCGTCTCATAATAACCCATGCCCTTGGCAAAGACAACGTCGGCCTTATCAAAGGCCAGCTTGAATTCCTCCGATGCCAGCGAAAAAATGACACCGGGGGTGGCGGTGCCGGTAGTCATCACCTCGCCAATAACGGATTCCATGCCGGATTTCCTGATATCTTCGATCGTGATGTCGTTCTGCACGGGATTTTCCTTGACCACGTAAACCGTGCGGGCGTACCTACGCATCAGGTTTAGCAGTGGCATATCGAAGAAAACTTCCCCCGCGTTATCGGCCAGGTAAAGGATGAATTTGGCATTGGTGACCTTGCTTTCCAGGAGGGAGGAATCATCGACAGCAAATTGCAGTTTTAGTGCCCTTATCTCCCTCTTCACTTCTTCTATAGGCCTGAAGAAATCGATAGCGTTGCCCAGGGCAGCCAGTTTCAAATATGCGACGAAGCCTTCCTTATAGCTGTCTTTCACCAGCTCAAACAACTGCCGGGCCTCACCTATCTCGATATCCTTGGTGGAGCGGTAAGGGTCGGGATTGCCAGTCATCTGCTTAATGACGTCGTGCATCGGTGTGGCAACCTGGATTGAGACAACACCAGGCTTTAGCTTACGATTTAAAATCTTCTCAGCCTTCTGCCTGGCCCCTTTCCTGAGGGCAATGTCATCAGTAGCCAGGGCACAGGCTTGATCGGCCATATTAGACAGGCAATCATGGCATTCAGTGGATATTCTCATAGTCCAAATCCCAAAGCGGGCGCACTTGAAAGTACGCCCGTACTGCAGTCTTATGAGATTGCTTCGTCGCTGCGCTCCTCGCAAAGACATGTCGTTTTTGTCATTGCGTGCACTTTTCCTCTTATCATTGCGAGCGAAGCGAAGCAATCCTTGCGATCGAAGACGCAAGACCCCGAGATTGCTTCGCTGATGCGCTTCTCGCAAAGACGTGACAACGAGGTCAGTATTACCTGCTCGTCCTGAGTATCAATATCAAGGTGACGATCACAAGTATTGTGCCCAGACCGATGATTATCCATACCCACAGCGGTGTTGCAGGCTCACCCGGCAAGGACCCGGGCAAACCCGGCGCGGATTCCGTCCGGAAGCTGAAGGTAGCGCTCCAGTCACTGGGTATAGCCTGCCCGTTAACCTCGACCGTCCGCACGCGCCAGAAATAGTTCGTATCGTAGTCCAGCATCCCATCGTACTCATACCCGGTCGAGGAAACGCTGGCCTGTTTTAAAACCTGTTTGAATTCGGAATCCTTGGATAGTACAAACTCATAGCGCGTCGCCTCCTTCCAGGGCGACCACGAGAAAGATGCCGGCCTGACCTTGCAGCCCACACAACCGTTATCCGGCGCTAAAAGCTGGACGCCGTAGTATGGGGTATTTACAATAAACCCGGGCTTGACGCTGAAACTGCGTGCCTCCGACCAGGGGCTTACAGCTATCTGCCCGGTCGCCGATTTGTACGACCGCACACGCCAGAAATATATTGCGCCCGCCTCCGGCAGCGCCGCCGGCGACAACCACATGCCGGGCCTGGTCATATTGACCTCGTCCATTGTAGCTCTGATTGAACCTGCTACGGCAGCTATATTACGCGAGTTGGAGATAGCCGGGTTGATCCTCAAAGTAAAATTGGCGTCTTTGGCCACCTGTAATTCATACACCGTTGACAGGCAGAGTTGCTCCCAGGAGATGTCGATCTGCTGGTTGCGCCCGGTGACCGGGTCGGCGCCCACCAGTGCCTTATCAGCAGGCGTGCGCAGCGCAGGCCCCTTCTTGGCCAGGCAGTCGGTATATGCCCAGAGCATGCCCTGGTTGATACCCGGGTTATAGCCAGGGGTCTGCAGGTAGCGGCCCGGGAGAACGACCGACCAGGCGTCAATTAAAGCCTGTACATTACCATTGTAACTGATATTAATATTATCCAGGCTGAAGCCGGACTGGTTATCAATGGCATATAGAGTTGTATTGGTATTGGGAGAACAGCAGCCGCAGGCTTTCAATGAACTGGGCTCCAGGGTGAAATGGACACCACTCACGGATGGAGGCTGAAATACATCTAAGCAATCCCAGTAGATACCGGGCTTGGGCATACCGTTGCGCGGTTCCAGCGTACGGCAGACCGCACTGTTGAACGCAGTTATGCCGAAATGAGTTGTGGTTATATTATCGTGAGCAGCATATAAGGCGGGTTGCCCGTTTCCCGTGAAGGCCATCACAATGCCGTAATAGCCGCGCTGGTGCGGAGGGTTGGGCCCCACCGGTGGAGTTTCAGCCAACCAGTCAGACCCGGTCGCGCCGTTAGAAACGTCCATCATGTCATTATCGCTCCAGCGCGTGAAAACGGGGGCGGTGTTGCGGTAAACCGTGCCGGTTACATTGTCGCCGACCGCAGCATAAATAAAGCGGTTCTTTTCAAAATCGGTATCGAAGATGGCGTGCACCATGCCGGTAACCGGCATATAATCGCGGTATCTCTGGAAATTAACGCCGCTGTCCGCAGAATATGCTATGGGCGTGTTTTCCTGTGTAGCGGCCAGGTTCGCGCCAACCAGTACCTTGCCGTTTCTTGCTACGATAGTGTGGGGAATAACCCCGCTGTCAGCGCCGGGCAAATTTGTTGACCAGGCTGTGCCTGTATAAACCAGCTTTTGCACCATGCCGGTTATGCCTGCCACATAAATGACCCTGCTCGATTCAAAAGTGAAATCCTCAACCGGGTATCTCGGCGTGACCGCCATCCAGTAATCGCCATAGTCCGGTGACCAGGCCATCACGCCGCCTGTTCCCGACAATGATGTTGGCTCAAAGCGTGCTGCCCACGCCACTACTCCTCCATCCGAAGAATCGGTGCAGGACGGCACAGTACGCAGAATTGGCAAATCGGATTGAGGCACAATGCACAACGCAGAAGTTGTATGCGTAAATACCCTCTCCCAATAAGTGCCTATGGGCGGGATGGCAGGTAAAGGCGCGGCTATCCCGGGACTGATGGTCGAACGCCAGACGCTGTCGAACTCATTGCAGCCTACTCCCGCATTCCTGTGAACTGATGCCAAATATATTGTTGTGCAATCGGCCGATACGGCAACATCGTTGAACCAGTCTATGGTGGTATCGATCAGTGAAAGCTGGTTCCAGGTATCACCATTATTACGGCTTATGGAAAAGGCCGATTCGTCGTTGGGTACGAGAGTTGTAATCCAAGGACTTGGGCCTTTATTCCACCAATTCGCTCCATAAGCGATTAAACCAGAGCCGGTCGCTGCATATGCCAATGATCCATCCGGACTCCAGGCAACAACGACCGAACCGATCCCGTTTAAACCTGTGCTGCAACCACCCTGGTTAGCCGCGCCGGTCGGCGGTTGAAGCGACTGATTTGAACATGATCCCGCACAGATGCAGGGTGTATCCATGTAAATGGTAGGCACGACGGCAAGACAGGGCCCACCCATTACGCTGCCAGCAATGAGCTTACCCTGGGAAAAAGTGCCAAAAAACTGAATGCTATTGAAACCCGCAAGCGGTAAAAGAGCCGTGACCGCAGAATCATCAATGCGAAAGATGCCGGTCTGAGCAAGGCTTACAAAAGCACGCCGCAAACCCGTGGATTGGCCGGAAAAGTCCGATGGAAGTGAAAGATCTGCCACTGACAAATTGGCAAAGGTAGGGGTAGATACGGCAACGCCGTTATCAGGATAAACCCATGATAGCGTGGAATTGTTTTTAACGTCCCGAAGACCTATATTATAAAATGTCCCGCCGAGAGTCGCCAAGATAACTACAAAAGACTGATCGCCAGTGTAGGTTGGGGAGAATTTAGCCGCAAAAAAATCCATAGCAACTGCGGTCGGATTGGCTTGCTGCATCCATGCACTGAAACCAGCCGTATTGGTCATGAAAATACGCCCGATGCCAGCTCCTGAACGTGTAGCCAGCATCAGATCCCGTCCGGTCCCATAATCGATAGAGATATCGATAGCACCGATAGCTTCACCGGGCGCCATGGCAGGCGCGTCGGTATTGTTCCATGTTGCTCCAGCGTCCTGTGTCACCCAGAACTCAGTCGGGCCATTGCCTACGGTACCCGCAGTCACCGCCCATATTTTAGAATCATCCGGGGCAATAACTACATTGTAAACGTGGTAGCCTGCATTCCAGCCCGTACTGCCAATCAACATCCTGTAAGCTGAAAGTGACCATGATATGCCGTTGTTAGTAGTGTTAAACAGGACACCCAGCGGACCTTTATTGTTTGTAGTGTCAATTGTCCGGTTGTCTACGGTCACAGCAGCTATCAGCGTTTTGCCGTCATTGCCCACGGCCAGGTCGCGAATCTCGCTGCCGGTAAAATTATCGGTGCCAAAAGGGGGATTGAGCACGTCGTATTTACTGGGGGACGAATTCGGAGTGCTGACCGTCTCCCAGCGCATGATGCCTGCATCGGCCCGGGCGGGCAACGGGCTTAAGGCGCCGACAGACGCCAGCATAGAGGCAATGACCACCGCCGCCAGATAGGGTAACAGCGATTTAAAGCGCTTTATCTTCATGTAAAACGAGCATATATACTATGTAGTTTAGAAACGAAACGTGTATTATGATAGCATACGACGTAATTTTATGCAGCAAATATTAAGGGGATATTAAATTGGATGCCCGACGAAATTGAAAAACTGAAAAAACTCGGGAGGAATGAACCGGTAGCCTCCTTTCTCGGCATGAAGCTTGAGGAACTCTCACCAGGGTTTGCCAGGGTTTCTATGGCCATGAAGCCGGAATATATCAACTTCAACGGCATGGTATTCGGCGGCATAATCTCGGCTGTGGCCGACCAGGCCTTCGCCTACGCCACCAACTCGGTTATCAACCCCAATGTAGCGACCCAGTTCAACATCCATTTCATCGCCGCCGTCAAAGAAAAAGACGAACTCACCGCCGAGTGCAGGGTGGTGAAAAGCGGCAAGCGTGTATGCATCTCTGAGATCAGGGTGACCAATCAGGCCGGCAAGCTCATGGCGACGGCCACCGGCACTACTATCCCGCTGGTTTAATGCTTGGCGGTGAGTTTGCATAGTTGAACGGCTACGTCTTATTATTTAGTCAGGCTGAAGAAAAGATTGCCACGCTTCGCTCGCAATGACTCAACTACCATGTCATTGCGAGGAGTGGAGCGACGAAGCAATCCTGCAAAAGCGATGCACGGCTGATTAAGCACAGAAAAATTATGAGAAAAGTTAAAATACTCTTCACGGAAATACACAGGCCGGAATACCACGATAAAAACCCGTTCCGCGAAGGCTTCGAATGGGGCAAGAAGGTGGTGCTCGACCTGTGCGTTGACATCGACCTCGATGAGATGTTCAATATATATATAGAGAATCCCGAGGCCAGGGTGCGTAAAGGCAGGGTCATCAAATTCAGCGAATTCGCCATGGAATATCTGGAACAGGAGCAGGTCAGACAGAGGCAGGAGCATGAGGATACCGGCGGCAATTCACCGTGCGGCCCTGAATCATAAATAAAAGGAGGCAGCGGAAACAATGGAAGACTACGAAAAACTCGGCGTATTTTATCTTGGTAGGGAATACGACCTGCGCAACAAAAAATCAGGAGAACACCTGATCCTTTACGATTCCAAGGACCTGGTCACCCACGGCGTCTGCGTGGGCATGACCGGAAGCGGGAAGACCGGCCTGTGCATCGCCATACTGGAAGAAGCGGCCATGGACGGCATACCGGCCATTATCATCGACCCCAAGGGCGACCTGGCCGATATGCTACTTACCTTCCCCCAACTACGCCCCGAAGATTTCGCACCCTGGGTCAACGAAGATGATGCCCGCAGGAAAGGCCTTTCTACTCCTGACTTCGCGGCCAAGCAGGCTGACCTCTGGAAAACCGGCCTGGCCTCCTGGGGCGAGAGCGGCGACCGCATCGCCAAGCTCAAGCAGGCGGCCGACTTCGTAATTTATACCCCGGGCAGCACCGCGGGCCTACCAATATCCATCTTGAAATCTTTCGCCGCTCCACCACCAGCATTGCTGGAGGACAGCGAACTACTGCGCGACCGCATAACCTCCACCGTGACCAGCCTACTCGGATTGGTAGGCAAGGATGCCGATCCCATCAAGAGCAAAGAACATATTTTGATCTCCACCATCTTAGACAGCGCCTGGAAGCAGGGTATCGACCTGGACCTCGCGGCGCTCATCCAGCAGATACAAACTCCCCCGGTCGCTAAAATCGGTGTGATCGACCTCGACTCCTTCTACCCGGCCAAGGACCGCTTTGAACTGGCCATGCTGATAAACAACCTGCTGGCCGCGCCCGGCTTCAATGCCTGGCTGGAGGGAGAGGCGCTGGATATCGGCCAGATACTCCACAATACCGCCGGCAAGCCCAGGATGGCCATTTTCTCCATCGCCCATCTCGGAGACGCCGAGCGCATGTTCTTCGTGTCGCTGCTGCTCAACCAGGTGCTGGCCTGGATGCGCCAACTGCCGGGCACCACCAGTTTGAGAGCCATGCTCTATATGGACGAGATATTCGGTTATTTCCCGCCGGTGGCCACACCACCCTCCAAGCTGCCGTTGCTCACCCTACTCAAGCAGGCACGCGCCTTCGGCGTGGGCATATTGCTGGCCACACAGAACCCCGTTGATCTCGATTACAAGGGGCTCTCCAATACCGGCACCTGGCTGCTGGGGCGACTGCAGACCGAGCGCGACAAGGCGCGCGTGCTGGACGGGCTGGAAGGCGCAGCAGCCACGCAGGGCGCCAAATTCGACCGCCAGGCCATGGAGCAAACCCTGGCCGGGCTGGGCAACCGCATCTTCCTGATGAATAATGTCCACCAAGATGCCCCAGTCGTCCTGGAAACCCGCTGGGCCATGTCCTACCTCTGCGGCCCACTCACACGTAACCAGATTAAAATTCTCATGGACCCGATAAAGGCTCAGATGCCGAAACAGGCCGCACCTGCAGCAGCTTCATACACACAGTCTGCTGCAGCAGCGCCGCAATCTGCACCGTCAGCACAGGCAGGGCGTACCGCGTCGACTCCAGTTCAGCAAGCAGGCCAACCCATACTCCCACCGGAAGTGCAGCAATACTTCGTGCCTGCCAGGGGCAGCCAGGGAGGCGGCCTGCTCTACAAGCCGGTCGTGCTGGGCTCGGCCCAGGTGCATTTCATGGATGCCAAGACGGGCATTGATACGCAGGAAGATACCGCGGTGATGACAGATATAACCGATGATGTCGTGCCAGTTAATTGGGACAATGCCAGGGATGCCGACTTCAGCATCTCCGATCTTGAGAAGTCACCGCGCGCACAGGCGCAGTTCAGCCCACTCCCACCTGTTGCTGGCAAAGCACGTAGCTATGACCAGTGGGGCAAGGATCTCACCACCTATCTCTACGGTAGCCGTAAATACGAGCTTCTGAAAAGCCCCACCTACAAGCAGTTCTCCAAGCCGGGCGAATCCGAGCGCGACTTCCGCATAAGGCTGGCCCAGAATGTCCGTGAGCAACGCGACGAAATGACGAATAAGCTGCGACAGAAATACCAGGTTAAACTAGCTTCGCTGGAAGAGCAGGTGCGCACGGCGCAGGCGGCAGTTGACCGCGAGGCTGCGCAGGAGAAGCAGCAGACCATGCAGACCGTGATTTCCGTCGGGTCCACCCTGCTGGGCGCTTTCATGGGCGGGAAAGGGCTCTCTGCCAGCACGGTAGGACGCGCCGCTACAGCAGCCAAGAGTGCCGGGCGCATCCTGCAGCAAAAAGGGGATGTGGACCGTGCCAAGGAGACAGTGTCTGCCCACCAGCAACAGCTTGATGAGATAGAAGCGGAGTTCAAGGCCGAGACCGACCAGCTCGCGGCGAAGGGTGACCCGGCCACGGAACAACTCGACACTATTTCCATCCGGCCGGCCAAGAAGGATATACAGGTACGCTTTGTGGGGCTGGCATGGCTGCCTTACTGGCAGGCGGGCGATGGTAGTCTGAAAGCAGGCTGGCAGTAAAAGGGACTTTAAAGAATACAGGCTGATCTCGGTTGGGATGCTTCTGATCTAATATCTGACGGCCGTTCGGTCATCGGCTTCGCGAGCCACATAGTTGCAAGATTTGAATTTCAAAACTGCTTCCAGGTGTTCGGGTTTATCTACATCAAATGAGAGCTCAGCTTCCTCTGATTCTATATAATCTCCCATAAGGCCGCTCGCAAGAAAAAGAAATCTTCTGCCGTCTACAGTAGTGTACCGTTTGTTAAGCAGTTTACTCAGCGACAGAAGGGACTCCCTGATATATCCCCTGGTTATAAGCCGTCGCAGATATTCCCACAATATGAGGAGAATTTGACAGCGCTTTTCCCGCGAAGCAACAAAATAATCGGCAGTTGCGATCACGTCTCGCATTATATTATCCGGCAGTACATACCTTGAATCGTAATTCTTGCGTGTTCCACCGTGATAAGCCCAGTTCAAAGTATCGCCGCTTATGAAAGCGAAGTTCTGTATGCAATACAGGTACCCAAGATCGTGATAATAAATACCTCTGAAATCCCGTCCCGGATATTTCTCCTTTAAGCGCCCCGCATGTATCATAGAAACGCAGACATCGCTGCCTTTAAGTGAATTTTCTGCTATTAACCGGTCAAAATTACTGCTGCTGACAAGTGGTATATCGCAGGGCACAAGCATTATATCAGTCCTGCTAAGCTCATCTTGGCTGTAGTTTTCTGCCAGCTTTGCCAGTCCGGAAAAGAGGCTGCTCGAAAAAGAGGACCCGTCTGCGCTGCAATTAATAAAAACGTTCTTGTGGTGCGACCGTACCGCCGTTTCCAATCCTTCATCCACACCCTGCACAATAAAGATCTTTTCGCTGACCGATTGTTGCAAAGCATGTAGCACATAGTCAACCATGGGGATATCGTTGATAGGCAACAGTGCCTTGTACTTCAAATCGGCCTGTGCGCGGAATGAATTTGTGAAAGGTCCCCTGGCCAGCAATAATGCAACGGTCCGCTTTTCCATACTACGAAGTCATGCAGTGCACTTTATCTATTGGCTAAGACATAGAGTGTAATGATAATTTAAAGAGCTTCCATTCTTGCCAGTAAGTCGAGTCTATTTCATGGACCACTAAAAGGGTGGAATTTATGATGTATATCCGAACATGGGCATCTCGCATGTTAAATTTTCCTGAGTAATCTGATTAATAAGGTACAGGCCGTAGCCTGCCGCGCAGGTACCAGCCCGCCGCAAGGCCGAAGAGCAGTCCGCCCAGATGTCCCTGCCAGGATACGCCGGGTATGAAAGCGAGTATCAGGAAACCTATTAGTATCGCTACCCAGAGCGGCATCGGTACCGGTATGGGGAAGATGAACACCTTGAGCATGGGGATCAGGACGGCCAGCGCCCCACCCAGCGCGAAAATGGCTCCGGAAGCGCCGATGGTGTAGGCCATAGGATTAGACAGCAGCAGTACGGCCAGAGCGGACAGCAAACCGCCGCCGAAATAAATCCAGAGGAAGGTACGTGTCCCGGTTATACGGTTGAGGAAACTGCCGTAAAAATAGAGGGTAACCATATTGGCCAGCAGGTGCATGAAATCCATGTGCGTGAACATGCTGGTCAGGATGGTCCAGGGTTCGGTCATTACCGTGCTACGCGAAAGCGCCAGGTATTGGACTATGCTGCCACCGGAAAAAGCGGCAAGGTTGATGGCCAGGTAGACCACAATATTAATTATTATCAGGACGATGACGGGGATCAGTTCCCCTTCGCCCGACCGGTATCTTACACTCGACATTTATCCTACCTCGTAATATTTCAAATAATAGCCTGTCGCGCCCCGGCAATCAAACACGGTCAGGCCAGTGCGAAATACACCTGGCCCTCTTCCGTGTACCTTGTCACCACCCCATCATTCTCAAGGTAATGCAGGTGTGCGATGGTCTCGCCGACTGCGAAAAATTTCTGCGCTATGGGGAACTGCTCCCAGTCACTGCATTCGATCTTCCATGTGATATAGGGGGCTACCTCATAGGCCGTCATGTCGCCATCCTGCAAAGCAGCTATAACCTCGTCCAGCCTGTGCCGGTGATGCTTTTTCAATTCTTCGATGCGCTCCAGGTGATTGTGCCAGGGACTCCTGTGAGCGGGCAGGACGCTGGTCACCTCCAATCCGCTGACCTTATCTAAGCTGGCTATGTAGGAACGCAAAGCGTCCTTCATCTCGGGCCAGTACGAGATATTGGGAGTTATGTCAAAAAGTATATGGTCACCCGAGAAAAGCAGCTTCTTGTTTGCGTCATACAGGCACATGTGGCCCGGCGAATGTCCGGGTGTTTCGATGCACTGAAGCTTATAATCGCCCACTTCGATTACCTGCCCATCATCCACCGGTGTGATTTCCACCATGCGCCTGGGGCTGTAAAGCACACCCGGGTGCTTGGCCATCGACTCCCTCAAAACCGATTCGGGAAAGCCATTCTCGACGAAAACGTGCAGAAATTCCCCCCAGTGGGCGGCGCCTTTGACAATGGCGGTTTCAACCCTATTGAAATAGCATATCGAACTATCGGTGGCCAGGTCTCCCGTCAGACCGAAATGGTCGGCATGCAGGTGCGTGATAAACAGGTCAGTCCTCTGCAGGTCGACGGCCAGCTCTTTGAGTGCGGGGAAAAGCACCGCTTTGCACTCCTCACGGTTCATCCCCGTATCTATAATCAGGTTCCTCTCCTTCCCCTTGATAAGATAGCAGTTGATAGATTTCAACGGGTTCTTGGGAAGGGGCAGTTCGATACAGTACAGGTCTTTACTTATCTCTTTTATCATAAATTTGCACTTAAAAAATTATTAAAGTATTATACTGCCATTTTCCAAATATATCATGTGTAGCGTTGTCCAGATTCGTTAAGGCTCGCATACGTTAAATTATGATAAACCGGCGGAGGTAGTCAATGAAAGGACTCATAGCTATAGTAATGTCCTTGCTCGCCATACCTATGTCATGCATGTTCTGCGTGGTTCCGCCCAAGAATCTGGGAGTCCATTCCACTCAATCTGACTACCAGACTTATGTAAGCACCGGCGGATGGCAGATTTCGGAGCTGAAACCCGGCTCATCAACAGGCCAGGGGACCCAGGGAGGCCAGGGAGGCCAGGGAGGCCAGGCCGGTCAGGGAAGTCAGGGAACCCAGGGCGTGCAGATGCCCGGGCAAGAAGGCAAAACGATTCAATTCTCGGGTACCCGCGAGGTCAAAGCCACCCGCACCAGCGAGCAGCTTACCGCCCTCGCTAACAGCGCTGACCTGAAAGCATGGAAATATTATCCCTTCCAGAGCACACAGATACGCGTCAATAGCGACGGCTCGGTTGAAGCCTCAGGAAAGCTCCTCTCCGACCGCGTTTTCACTGCACTGGCCAGGCCGGGCCTGGACATGACGGATGAAGAACGCGGGGTTGTGAATGACTACGGCAAATACATAAAAGGCAACCCGGCCGTGTATATTAAATTCAACGGAGGCGTTACCAATAACAGTGTCAACGTAAACTTTTCCAAGGTGGAGGTAGGCGGTATAAGCATACCCTCGGATGTTATGGGCGAGGTCAACTCGCATGTAAAAGACCTTGTCGAGCGCAAGATGGTCAAAGTGCCCGGATTGAATATTAAGTCACTGACCTTTCAAAACGGCAAGATGAACTTCGACGGCACCGTGCCGGATAAGATTTACGTACAGCATTAAGCGGGTCAGTATACTGCTAATCGAGTCGTTGCGAGCGCAGCGAAACAACCCCCTCCAACAATAGGGCAGACAACCGCCAAATCCACGCTCTACTTGGTGCTAACAAGAAGGATGCGGTATATTTATCAGTAACGCAATCCGGGTGGAGCATTAGAAATGGAACTGAGCACCGGTATAGCCGACCTTGATAACCTGCTGCAGGGGTTGCTGCCGGGCGATAACATCGTCTGGCAGATTGACGACCTTGACGACTACGCGTTTTTCGCCGGCAAGTTCGCCCGTGAAGCCATCGACAAGAAGCTGGAATGCATCTACTTCAGGTTCGCCTCGCATCCTCCCATTTTGCCCGCGCTGAACGGCCTGACGGTCATCAACATTGACCCGTCGCCCGGCTTCGATTTCTTCGCCGGGGAGGTACACAATACCATCCGGGACTGCAACCGGGATGCGCGCATCATCTTCGACAATCTCTCTTCGCTGGTAACCACCTGGGCCACTGATGAACTGCTGGCCAATTACTTCATGGTTACCTGCCCGTATATCTTTGAACTGGGCCCGGTAGCTTATTTCGCCCTTACCCGCGGCAGCCACCTGCATTCGGCTGTCGCGCGCATACGCGACACAACCCAGATATTGATCGATGTATACCATGCCAGGAACTCCACGTACATACATCCCATCAAGGTCTGGAACCGCTATTCTTCGCAGATGTTCCTGCCTCATATAGTTTCGGATGACGGATGGCAGCCGGTCTCCATCAGCGGTGAGGCCGCCGCGGTATCCACCACGGCGCTCAAGCAGCCGCTAAGCAGCTCTATCACATCGGGCGCGCCCTGGGAGGTGGTCTATGACAGATTGCTGATGCACCGCCATGTGGGCAACACCGGCATAAGCTATACGCCGGAGATAGCCTCGCTAAAGCACGAATTGATATGCATGATGATCGGCGACCACACATCTTTCAACAGGCTGGCGGACGAATACTTTACCATTGACGACCTGATCAGTGTAAGGAACCGGTTGATCGGCACCGGCCGTATAGGCGGCAAGGCCGCCGGCATGCTGCTGTCGCGCAGGATACTGCTCAGCAGCAGCGGCGAATATGATTTTTCAAAGGTACTGGAGGCGCACGACTCCTTTTATATAGGGTCGGACGTCTTTTTTACCTTCCTGGTAAAGAATAACCTCTTTCAATTACGCATGCAACTCACGCGCGATTCACAGATCAGCCACGAGGAGTTCGATGAGGTTGAGCGCCGCTTCCTGGAAGGTCAATTCCCCGATGAGATTGTAGAGCAATTCCGCGATATGCTGGACTATTTCGGCCAGGCGCCAATCATCGTCCGTTCCAGCAGCCTGCTGGAGGACCGCTTCGGCAATGCCTTCGCCGGCAAGTACCGCAGCGAGTTCTGCGCCAACCAGGGCAGTCCCGAGGAACGCGCGCAAGCCTTTCTGCACGCAGTCAAGCTTGTCTATGCCAGCGCCATCAATCCCGACGCGCTATCCTACCGGCACAAGCAGGGACTGGGTGAAAACGACGAGCAGATGGCAATACTGGTGCAGCGTGTCTCGGGCATGCCTTACAAGGAATATTTCTTCCCGCCCCTGGCGGGTGTAGCTTTCTCCCGCAACCTTTATGCCTGGAGCAGCCGCATCGACCCCAATAAAGGCATGATACGCCTGGTATTCGGGTTAGGCACGCATGCCGTTAACCGCGTAGGAGGCGATTACACCCGTATTGTAGCGGTCAGCCATCCGCAACTCAGGCCGGAAGCCGGTACCAGGATCATTAAATATTCACAGCATACGGCCGATGTGCTGGATATCGGCAGCAACAGCTTTGAATCGGCGCCCATTGCGGACCTGCTGGCGGACTGCGATTATCCCGACCTCAATCTTATTGCTTCACTGGTTGTGGACGGTTACACCCAGGAGATGGTCAGCGCCTGCCCTCGTGGACAGGCCGACCACCTGGTACTGACTTTCAATAATTTTATCAACAGGACGCCCTTTATCAAATACATGGATGCCATGCTTGGCCGGCTGGAAGAGGCCTACCAGCAGCCGGTGGACACCGAATTTACGGCGCGCATCGATCCGGAAGGCAACATCAAGATCAACCTGTTGCAATGCCGGTCACTGCGCCTGCCCGGCACGGCGGGCCACGTAGAGTTCCCCGTGCACATACCTTCCGACCGGGTGCTGTTTACCTCCAACCGCTTCATCAGCGGCGGGGCGGTACACAACATCAAATATATCCTCTATATCGACCCTGATAAATACGCGGCGATTAACTCGGAAGAGGTCAAGAGGTCCCTGGGCAGGGCCGTCGGCCGCATCAACCGTCACCCTGCCATAGCCGGCAGCAAGATCATCATGATGGGACCCGGCCGTTGGGGCAGCAGCAATATCAACCTGGGCGTTAACGTGGGATATGCCGATATCGATAACACCTCGGTGCTGGTGGAGATGGCGCGGGAGGAAAAAGGCCATATCCCGGAGGTTTCCTACGGCACCCACTTCTTCCAGGACCTGGTGGAATCGGGCATTTTGTACCTGCCGGTCTATCCCTCCGACCCCGAATCAAAATTCAATGAGAAGTTTTTTAGCGGAACAGCCAATGTGCTGGCAGAACTGACCCCGGAGTTAGCTGAATACTCTGAAATAATCGACCTCATCGATATCACCCGCAGTTCTGATGGCATGTACGCTCATATGCTGGCCGACCCCTCGGTTCACAGGGCTGTCTGCTTCCTGGATATCTGCTGCACCTGATGTAGCATCCCCTTTTTCATAAGACCATAATCACTGATTAGCACGGTTCACCCTATCAGTACGCTTCGTCCTGTTGACAGACATTATTTTTCCTGATATTATTCGGCAATCGGTTGCCGTTATCCATAATAAAATGGCTTTTGAAACACAGGACGTAGAGAGAAAAACCTATTCTATCCTCAGGGTTCTGGCCAATTCGGCCGAACCGCTGGGCTCCATTGTCATCGCGCGCCTGCTCAAGGAGCTGGGTATTGAACTGGGAGAGAGGGCCATTCGCTACCATCTCAAGCTGATGGATGAACAGGGTTTGACTAATTTGGTTGGCCGCCGGGATGGCCGCGTTATAACCAGCCTGGGACTGAAGGAACTCAAGCACGGCCTGGTCAAAGACAAAGTGGGCTTTGCCATTTCGCGCATCGAACTACTGGCCTTCCGCACCACTTTCGACCTGGAAACACGCGCCGGCCTTATCCCGGTGAATATATCGATGATCCGGAAGCAGGACCTGCAAAAAGCGCTGCGCCTGATGAAACCCGTCATCTCGTCGCACCTTTGCGTGAGCAGCCTGGTGGTAGCCGGCAGGCCGGGCGAAAAGGTTGGTGACCTGATTGTACCTGAGGGCAAGGTTGTCATCGGCACAGTCTGCAGCATAGTAGTCAACGGCACGCTGCTCAAGGCCGGCGTGCCCATGAATTCCAAGTTCGGCGGGCTGCTGCAAATGTCCGAGGGCAAACCACTGCGCTTCGTGGAATTGATTAGTTATGAGGGGTGCTCGCTGGACCCCTCCGAGATTTTCATCAAAGCCGGGATGACTTCGGTCGGCCAGGCGGCCAGGAGCGGCAACGGCAATATACTGGCCAATTTCCGCGAGGTACCGTCAATGTGCCGGCCCTTAGCGCATGACGTAATCGGCAAACTTGCCCGGGCTAAATTGAACGGGGTATTGCTGGTCGGAAACGTCAGCGAGCCAATCTGTGAGATACCCATGGAGCTCAACCGTGTGGGGATGATATTGATCGGCGGGCTTAACCCCATCGCGGCTGTCGCCGAGGCTGGCATCGAGGTTGAATCACATGCCATGAGCACAGTGGTTGACTACAAGGAATTCGTTGACTTTGAGGAGTTGATGGAATGAAGAGCGGGGTATCCATCACTTGGGGATAAGGGACGGCTGAAAGGGAAGGACACC
>JAPLHK010000091.1 GCA_026389715.1 Chloroflexota bacterium | reverse complement strand
GCGGCGACGCCGGAAAACCTGCTGTCATTATCGCAGCATTTATATTCGTGGGATATCGTTGGACAGGCTATACCTCTGAACGAGGAATTTTTGGGCTTGAAACTATCACAGCCGGATCCCACATTAATACTGGCTATCCTGGTGGGCCTCTCGATGTGGGTGCAGCAGAAAATGGTTACTGCGCCTTCCACTGATCCCAAGCAGGCGCAGATGGCCAGCATGACTACCATGATGATGCCGATGATGTTTGCCTTCTTTACGCTGTCTTTTCCCAGCGGCCTCGCTTTGTACTGGGTCGTATCAAATATAATTGGAATTGTGATACAGTATTTTGTCGGTGGTGGTTGGGGTTACTTTACATTTCCCTCTTTCAAACCGCAACCGCAAACTGCTGCCTCTGACCAGCAGAGGGCATTAAAAGAAGGAAGCAATAAAAAGAATTGAGAGAACTGGAGATAAGCGCTAAGACAGTTGAAGAAGCAACCAGGATCGCGCTGGAGCAACTTGGTGTAGCACGGGACGACCTGGAGATAATCGTGTTGAAAAAGGGCAAGTCCGGCGTGTTGGGTGTGGGTGCTGAGGATGCCAGGATTAAAGTGATCCTGGAAGATGACTATAACAGGGCAGCAGGCGCAGAGAACGGCGAGGCTGATACCGCCAGGCAGGTTTTATGCGACATATTACGTGTCATGGGAATCGGCGCAACTGTAGAGGTTACCCTGGCTCCTGATATAAATACACCGGTCTTGCTCAATATTGAAGGTGATGACCTCGGTGTTTTGATCGGCCGCAGGGGACAGGCCTTATCTTCCCTGCAATATTTGGTCAGGCTGATTGTCGCTGAGAAGTTGAAGAAATGGGTATCGGTAAATGTGGATGTCGATTGGTACAAGAAACGCCACTATGAGGCTTTGAAGAAGCTCGCACTTCGCCTGGCTGAACAGGTTGCCAGGAGGAAACGCCCGGTTACCATGGAACCCATGCCACCGGATGAAAGAAGGATAATTCACATAACCCTGGCCGACCATGCGGACGTTAATACACTGAGCACTGGTGAAGGTGATGGACGCTGTGTGGTGATTCAGCCCGGGAAGCGCTAAACATGTTCCAGCCTGTAAACAGCAAAGTCAGTTTCCCCGAAATTGAAAGGAAAATACTCGAATTCTGGCGTGCTAACCGCATCTTTGAAAAAAGCATTGAGGCCAGGAGTTCTTCCCCTAAATACATTTTTTACGAGGGTCCGCCCACTGCCAATGGTAACCCCGGCATACATCACGTGTTGTCGAGGGTTTTCAAGGACGTTATTCCACGCTATAAGACCATGAAAGGGTTTTGTGTGCCCAGGAAGGCTGGCTGGGATACTCACGGGTTACCGGTGGAACTCGAGGTCGAAAAGCAACTGGGATTCACCGGTAAAGCGCAGATTGAAAGTTACGGCGTGGCGAAATTTAATGCCCTCTGCCGCGAAAGCGTCTTCAAATATCTCGAGGGTTGATATATCAGGGATATAAAGTCACCCCCCATTGCCCCAGGTGCGGGACGTCACTAAGCTCGCACGAAGTTGCGCTGGGATATAAGGATGACACTGTCGATCCATCGGTCTATATTAAGTTTCAGATAAAGGCGCTTCCTGCGGAAATTGCCGGGGAAAAATCGCCGGGCTTTTCCCTAAGCAAAGCTGTTTCAGATGGCAAGGCCTATTTTCTGGCCTGGACGACGACGCCCTGGACGTTGCCCGGCAACACGTCGCTCGCACTGGCTGCGGATGCCGACTATGCCGTGATAGAGTACCAGGGTGACTTCCTGGTATTTGCCAGAGCTTTGATGGAGCAAGCCGGGATTGGGGATAGGCCTGTATTAAAAACCATCAAAGGCAGCCAATTGACCGGGTCCCTATATATTCCTCTTTTCAATCCGCATGAGTTCAACGTGGAGCGGAAACGTGCCCGCGAGGGACAACCGGGGCAATTCGATATCCAGGAACCTGATGCTCACCTGACCTATAAAGTAATCACTGCTGATATCGTATCTCTGGAAGATGGGACGGGCATAGTCAACATAGCACCCGCCTTCGGTGAAGTGGATTTCCTGGCGGGTCTTGAGCATAACCTGGACTTTGTTCAGCAGGTTGATCTCAGCGGTAATATAACCGGTACATATCCGTTCTCGGGGAAATTTGTTAAGGCAGCGGACCCTGAGGTGCTTGCAGATTTAGACAGGAGGGGTTTGCTGCATAAAAGCGGTAAGATTACCCATACCTATCCTTTCTGCTGGCGGTGTGATGCGCCGCTGGTTTACTATGCCAAGAAGACATGGTATATCAGGACTTCCGCCAAAAAGGACGAGATGATCGCAGGGAACCGGCAGATCAACTGGTATCCCGAACACATAAAGGAAGGCCGTTTTGGTGATTGGCTGCAGAATAACGTGGATTGGGCTTTTTCAAGGGAGAGATACTGGGGCACACCGCTAAATATCTGGAATTGCGAAAACTGCAATCACTTTGAGTGCCTGGGTGGTTTAGACGAGATAAAGGCCAGGAAGGGGTTAAAGGGATTTGCCGGGGATATGGACCTGCACCGTCCCTACGTTGATGATATTAGCTACGATTGCCCGGAGTGCGGCGGAAAGATGGCCCGCCAGACTGAGGTTATCGACTGCTGGTTCGACTCGGGCGCCATGCCTTTTGCCCAGTGGCATTATCCTTTTGAGAATGACAGCAAATTCAAAGAAAGCTTTCCGGCGGATTATATATCGGAAGCAGTCGACCAGACCAGGGGTTGGTTCTATAGCCTGCATGCCATATCGACCCTGGTATTCGGACAGCCTTGCTATAAGAATGTCATCTGCCTGGGACATATACTGGATGCCGAGGGTGAGAAAATGAGCAAGACCCGCGGTAACGTGGTTGATCCCTGGACAGTCCTGGATTCTTCCGGCGCAGACGCGCTCAGGTGGTATATGTTTACCTCAGGGCCTCCCGGTAATGTGCGCCGCATGTCACCCGATATGGTTGTCGAAGTAATGCGTAATTTCCTCATGACCCTCTGGAATACCTATTCTTTTTTTGTTATATATGCCAATATCGATAATTTTATCCCCGGTACTCAACCCGTTTCGTTGACTTCGGAACTCGACAAATGGCTGATGTCAAGGTTAAATCAATTAGTCTTAGATGTGGATGAACTGCTGGCTAATTATGACCCGACTACGGCAGGACGTAAGATCGAATCTTTCGTCAGCGACCTTTCCAACTGGTATGTGAGGCGAAGCAGGAGACGTTTCTGGAAGAGTCAGAACGACGACGATAAGCTGTCCGCGTACAATTGCCTTTATCAAACGCTGGTGACCCTTTCAAAATTGCTGGCGCCGTTCATCCCGTTTGTTGCCGATGAGATGTATCAAAACCTGGTGCGGAGCGTGGACGGCAAAGCGCCGGAAAGCGTGCATCTTGTCTCATTCCCCGTAGCCGACAGGGATTTAATTAACGCAGTTATCATCGAAGATACAGAGTTGGCGATGAAAATCTGCAGCATGGGGCGGGCAGCCAGGTCCAAGAGCGCTGTAAAGGTCAGGCAACCGCTGCCCAGGGTGGTAGTCAAGGCAAGGTCGGCGCATGAGCAGGAAGCGCTGAAGAATTTGTGTTCTCAAATCCTTGATGAATTGAATGTTAAAGATATCGAATTCACATCTGAAGAATTGAAAGAAGGTAAGGCGATGTCCGTTGCTGTTGACGGAGATTACCAGGTGGGTGTGGTGACAGAGATAACCCCCGAACTGTTGCAGGAAGGCCTTGCCAGGGAAATAGTCAGGCGCGTTCAGACCATGAGGCGGTCGGCTGGCCTGGAGATCGCGGACCATATCACTACCAATTATCTGGGCAATGACCAGGTAGATAACGTGATGGCAGCATTCGCGGATTATATACAGCAGGAGACATTGTCGGTTGCATTGTTAAAGGGAATCCCCGCTGAGGTAGCCCGCACAGAAAAATTTAAACTCTCGGGTATTGAGGTAACACTGGCTATCCGCAAACAGGAGCCTTAGAAACACCGGTCTTATCCCATCAATCGCGCGCCGGCTATTTTGGAGGTGGACTGGTGACAAGCCGGGCGGACGTGGTTAAGGTATTTTTTCCCCGCATGTAGGTAATGGTCACTTCCTCGCCTATTTTAGAGTTCCGCAGCTCACGAAGTAATTCGGAGGCGGTGCTGATATCCTTATTCTGGTATTTCAGGATAACATCGAAACGCCGCAGTCCCGCATCTGCGGCCGGACTGCCGGGTTGAACTACTGTGACAACTGCCCCCCGGTTGACCGGCAGGTTATTATAATAGGCCACATAATCATTGACGGTATACAGCTCTACCCCCAGGAATGGACGGGTTATATAACCTTTATTAATTAGTTCCTGCAGAATCGGCATCGCCGAATTTATACTGATGGCGTAACCCATGCCCTCAACGCCGACTGCTGAGATCTTGGCGCTCGTTATACCGATAACCTCACCTTTCATATTCAGCAATGGTCCGCCGCTATTGCCCGGATTAATGGCTGTGGATGTTTCGATCAGGTCATGCAGTGATTCTTCCTCATCGACCGACAGTGACACTTTAAGGCCGCTGATCGTTCCCTCCTTGGCGCGTATGCCTTTACCCAGGGGGTTGCCGATAGCCACCACCCAGTCGCCAACCCTCAATTTTGAAGAATCCCCGACGGAAAGCGCCGGCAGACCCGGTGAATCAACTTTAATTATGGCCATATCTGTCAACGGATCGCGGAATACATTGGCCGAAGTGCACTCGGAAGTCCTGCCATCGGAGAATTGCAGGATTACCTTGCTGGCGCCCTCGACGACGTGATTGTTGGTCACAATTATCCCCTTTTGATCAAGTATCCAGCCGGAACCTGCGCCGGATTCCGTCAATTGCCTGCTGAACATGTCGTTTACGATTTGCTCGGTTGTAATCGTAACCACGGACGGGTTTCCTTTCTCCACGACGTCGGCTATGCTGGGCAGGGCGATGGAACTTTCAGAGATACCCGGTGATTGCCAGGCCGGGTCGATAGGCGTGGCAGAGTCCTGCACGGTCTGCGTTGCCTGCGCTGTTTGCGTTACGGGTGGTGCGTTTGGTGGTAAGGCTGAAGAAGATCTGAATTCAAAATAGCATCCGCTGCTGAGCAGCATAACTGCAAGCAGAACTGAAATTACTGCGAAATTTTTCATGCTAAATAACCTCGATATGCATTGGAATAGTGTTGGGATTGTAGCATAAGGCTATTTTAGCAGGCAAAGATGAGCGATAAGAGGGGTTGAGTATGGAGCGGCGGGGTATTATACCCCGCCGCTCAGCATGTTGGTTATTTGGGTGCTACATAATCTATCTTGGGAAGCTGCGCCAGCGCCTGTTTCACCTTAGCTTCATCGTAGGCGTCGGCCTCCAGTTTACCGGAGAGGAACTGCTCGTAGGCGCTCAGGTCGAAATGGCCGTGTCCGCTGAGTCCCAGGACGATGACCTTCTTCTGCCCGGACTCCTTGCATTTGAGGGCTTCGTCGATGGTGACCTTGATAGCATGGGATGGTTCGGGGGCCGGTATAATGCCCTCGGTGCGGGCGAACTGGATCGCACTCTCGAATGTGGCCTTCTGGTTTACTGCCCTGGCGTCGATCAACTTGAGTTTGTGCAGGTGGGATACCAGCGGCGACATGCCGTGGTAGCGAAGGCCGCCTGCGTGGATGGGTGACGGGATGAATGAATGGCCGAGCGTGTACATCATGACGATCGGGGCCATGCCCGCCACATCGCCTAAGTCCCAGGCCAGCGGTCCCTTGGTCATGCTGGGGCAGGCGGTGGGCTCGACGGCAATGATCTCTATCTTCTTGCCCTTCATCTTGTCCTTTACGAAGGGGACGGCCAGTCCGCCGAAATTGCTGCCGCCGCCCACGCAGCCGATGATGATGTCGGCTTCGACGTCGGCCATTTCCAGCTGCTTCTTGGTCTCAAGTCCGATTATGGACTGGTGCAATATGACGTGGTTCAATACGCTGCCGAGAGAGTAGCTGGTGTCATCGCGGCTGAAGGCGTCCTCGCAGGCTTCGCTGATGGCCATGCCCAGGCTGCCCGGGCAATTGGGGTCCTCAGCCAGCACCTGTTTGCCGAAGTTGGTATCGGTACTGGGACTGGCAACGACCTTGGCGCCCCAGGTCTCCATCATGATGCGGCGGTAAAGCTTCTGGTTGTAGCTGACCTGCTTGAGGCCGGCCTTCTTGTTGTAATAGGCCTGGGCGATGGCGGTGTTGAGTTTGTGGCTGCCGGCCGGGCTGACACCCTCGTATTTGTAGAATATCTGGGCCGGTGTGCCAAGGGCCTTCTCCAGCCTGTAGGCGCGGATAAGCGGCGTCGGGCGGTACATTTTGTAAACGTCCAGAACCTCGTCGGGGATCTCGATGAAATGTTCCTTGCTGAATTCCTGGTCGTTCAGGGTGGAGGGGAACAGGGGTGGAGGCAGGATAGTCGGTTCATGCGTCTGCGGGTGTAATATCGGAGGCAAAGGCTCCGGCAGATCCGGGAGGATGTTATACCAGGAAGTTGGCATGTCCTTTTCGGGGAGAATGAACTTTGTTAATTTTTTAGCCATTTTATTACCTCTTTATTTATTTTTATGCGTAATTCACTATGACGGTTGATCAGACCAAATTCTCGGCCCGCCAGGGCCACATATGAAATACCATGTTGCAAACCTCCATATAATAAAATAAGCCTCTCGCCGAAGGGGCGAGAGGCTAAGCTTCGCGGTGCCACCCTAATTAGTTCATTGCTGAACCATCTCTTTCAGGTACGGCCATTTTACCGGCGATACCCTGGATTCTGATTACGCTATCCCTGCGTCAAAGCCTACTTGAACCAGGTTCTTTCGGTTTGCGGCTCCCGGGTCCATTCAATCTCCGCTCCGGCGTCAGCTCTCACCGTTCTGACTCTCTGTAGCCTTCGCTGCGAAACCTACTATTCCCGTTCACAGCCTTTCAAATATTCAATTGTTCTTATAATAAACAAAATGTTGTATGACTGTCAACTAATAGGCTCTTCCAATACAAGCTGTAGGGGCGGACATTCATGTCCGCCCGCTCTTCGGACAGGTCTAAAGACCCGTCCCTACTTTTGATCCGTCAGGAAAGCGTGAATTGAGGCCGCTGCCCGTTTTCCCGCGCCCATGGCGCTGATTACGGTTGCTGCCCCTGTTACCACGTCGCCGCCTGCCCATACCCTATCCTTGACCGTTTTACCGCTCTGTTCGTCCGCTACTACGGTGCCCCGTTTGGTGATCTCAAGGCCTTTGGTGGTGGCAGGGATAAGCGGGTTGGGCGTGGTGCCGAGGGCAACTACTACCACGTCGACATCCATAATGAATTCACTGCCCTGCTTGGTGATGGGGCGCCGCCTGCCGCTGGCATCCGGTTCACCCAGTTCCATCTCGTAACATTCCATGCCTTTGACCCAGCCTTTATCATCGCCGATGATCTGCTTGGGGTTGGTGAGGAGCTTAAAGATGATCCCTTCCTCCTCGGCATTCTCGGCTTCCTCATGGCGGGCGGGCATCTCGGCGCGCGACCGGCGGTAAACGATATACACTTTGTCCGCCCCTAACCTCAGCGCGCAGCGCGCGCTGTCCATGGCAACGTTTCCCCCGCCTATAACCGCGACCCTCTTACCTATCTTTATGGGTGTGTCGTATTCCGGGAAGAGGTATGCTTTCATCAGGTTGACCCTGGTCAGGTATTCGTTGGCTGAATAGACGCCGTTGAGGTTTTCGCCCGGTATATCCATGAACATGGGTAGCCCGGCGCCGGTGCCCAGGAACACGGCAGCGTAACCTGTGCTTAACAGCTCGTCGACAGTGGCGAGTTTGCCCATCACGGAATCAAGCTGCACATCAACACCCAGTGATTTTACATAATCTACTTCAGCCTGGACCACTTTCTTGGGCAATCTGAATTCGGGTATGCCGTACATGAGGACGCCCCCGGCGGTATGCAGGGCCTCAAACATCGTCACTTTATGGCCGAGCTTGGCCAGGTCGGCTGCGCAGGTGAGACCGGCCGGCCCGGAGCCGATTATCGCCACTTTTTTCCCGGTAGGGGGCGGTACCTGTGTGGGCGATGCCGACTCTTTATGGCCGAGGTCCCAGTCGGCCACGTAGCGCTCAAGCCGGCCTATGGCAATGGGAGCGCCTTTCTTGCCCAGCGAACATACCTGTTCACACTGGGTTTCCTGCGGACAGACCCTGCCACAGATAGCCGGCAGGGCGTTCTTGCTCTTGAGGATTTTCACGGCTTCAGGCATATTGTTGTCCCTGACAGCTTTGATGAATTCGGGTATATCCACATTTACCGGGCAGCCGGCTACGCAGGGGCGCTTGGGACATTGTATGCAGCGGGTGGACTCCTGCCTGGCCATGTCATCGCTGTAGCCGAGGGCGACTTCATTATAATTGTGTGCCCTGACCAAGGGGTCCTGCCGGGGCATATCCACGCGGTTGAGATTGATTTTTGATTTGGGTTTATCTTCCAACTTCAGCCTCTCTTATCAAGATTTGCCGCACTGGCATGATTCCCATTTATCCAGGGAGTCTTTTTCTTCTTTCAGATATACCTTCTGCCTGTCGAAGGCAATATTCCAGTCAACCTGGTGGCCGTCGAAGTCCGGACCGTCCACGCAGGCGAATTTGGTTACACCGCCCACCGAGATACGGCAGCATCCGCACATACCTGTGCCGTCCACCATGATAGAGTTCAAACTTACGATTGTGGGAACATTGTAGGGTTTGGTGGTCAGGGAACAGAATTTCATCATGACCGCCGGGCCGATGGCGATCACGCGGTCAATCTTACCCGCATCCAGTTTTTCCTTCAAAGGTTCTGTTACCAGTCCCTTGCGGGCATAGGAGCCATCGTCCGTGGTTACGATCAATTCATCGCTGACCTTTTTCATACGGTCTTCCCAGAAGAGCAAATCCTTGTTCCTGGCCCCGATGATGGATATGACCTTGTTACCGGCTTCCCGCAACGCCCTCGCGATGGGATAAATAGGGGCGATGCCGACACCGCCGCCCACGCAAATCACCGTGCCGAATTTCTCAATGTCGGAGGGTAAGCCGAGCGGGCCTACAAGATTCTGAAGATTATCCCCCGCCTTAAGTGCTCCCAGTTTCTTGGTGGAGGTGCCGACCTGCATGGCCACCAGCGTGATAGTGCCTTCTTTGGCATCCCAGTCAGCTAAGGTCAGCGGGATGCGCTCGCCAACCTCATCCACGCGTATAATAACGAATTGCCCGGCCCGGGCCTTGCGGGACAGCGCCGGCGCTTCGACCTTGAGGCAGTCGATTACCGGGGTCAGTTTCTCCTTGGCAACTATTTTGAACACGCAAACCTCCTCTTCAGGCAGATTTAACTTTTACCGGCGGCTGCACGGGATGCGAGAGCTTTAACCTGTAATGGCATTTATAGCATCTCTTCGCTTCATCGATAGCCGTCTGCTCATTGAACCCGAATTCAACTTCGTCGAAATTATTCAGCCGCTTGCTGTTCTCAAGCTCCGGCATGGCGGGCTGACGTTTGCTCGAGAAATCAGCATCCTCGCCGAACCAAGGTTCCATCTCCTCGATGGGGGCCAGCGCCTCTTCGATTTGCCCTTTGCCTCCCAGGAACTTATCTATGGAAGACGCAGCCAACCTTCCCTGGGCAATGGCGCCGATCACGGAAGCGGGACCTGTGGCTATATCGCCGCCCGCGAATACGCCTTTCCGATTGGTTTCTAAAGTTTTGTCATTGACCTTGATGTTGCCGCGGTTTACTGCCAGGTCGAATTTGGCGGGTATATCCGACGCCTGGCCGATTCCTGCGATTATATTGTCGTACTCGGTGGTATACTCGCTGCCGGGTATCCTCACCGGGCTGCGGCGCCCGCTGGCGTCGGGATCACCCAGCCTCATTTTTATACATTCAAGGGCCAGCCTGCCGTCCCTGGGCGTAATTTTATTGGGCGCCGCCAGGAATATCACCTGTATGCCTTCGTGGATGGCCGCCTCAACTTCTTCCGGCGCGGCGGGCATCTCTGCCCTGGTGCGCCTGTAGACAATCGTTACGTCGCTGGACCCCACGCGGATCGCCACGCGCGCGCAGTCGATGGCGGAGTTGCCTCCGCCGATAACCGCCACTTTTTTGCCGATCTTGAATTCCTCGCCCAGGGCTACCGTGCGCAGGAAGTCCACGCCGTCCAGTACGCCGGGCAGGTCTTCACCTTCGGCGCCCATCTTGGAACCCTTGTGGTCGCCGATGCCGACGAACACGGCGTTAAAACCCTGGTCCACCAGGCTGTCGATCGATTCGATCCTCTGGTTTACCTTTATCTCCACCCCGACTTTTCTTATCTCGTCGATCTCGGCATCGAGGATCTCCCGGGGCAGCCGGTAGGCCGGTATGCCCACGCGCATCATGCCGCCGGTTTGCGGCAGGGCTTCAAAGACGGTCACCGAATGTCCGAGTTTGGCTAAGTAGAATGCCGCAGTGAGCCCGGCCGGCCCGGATCCTACTACCGCCACTTTCTTGCCCGTGGATGGCAATACTTTGTTGCCTTTCTTCCACAGTTCATTATCGTGATCGGCTGCGTAGCGTTTGAGGAACTTGATGCACAGCGGATCGTTCAGCTTGCCGCGGCGGCAGGCCTGCTCGCAGGGATGTATGCAAACGCGGCCCAGGGAACCCGGGAACGGCACCTTTTCCCTGACCACGGCCAGCGCCTCGGGATACTTGCCGCGGGCAATGTAATTGATATACCTGGGTATGTCGATGTGCGCCGGGCAGGCATAGCTGCAGGGCACTACATATCCCTGCCATTCGGAGATAGCCCGGTAGCGCGCCAGCTTATCAACGATGGCGCCTACAGGGCAAACCTCAACGCAGGTGAAGCAATATTTGCAGCCGGACTCCTGGTAGGTGGCTTTGACCGGCCCGGCGACCTTGAAACCGTTCATCTCCTTGAAATCAAGGGCCTTGATGCCGCGCAGGTCGCGGCAGGCGCGCACGCAGCGGCCGCAGGCTATGCACAGGTTATAATCGAGGTCGAAATAGGGGTTATCCCGCTGTATGGGCAGATTCCTGTACTGGTAAGGCAGGTTCTCGTTGCCGATATCCAGGAAATCGCATACCTGTTGAAGTTCGCAATGCCCGTTTTCGGGGCAGGTGACGCATCTCTCGGTCACTTCCACGTTGCGCAGGCAGACGTCAAACGGTTTGCAGCGCTCCCTGCGCCAGCAGGTCAGGCAGGCATTGGGATGCTGAGCCAATATCTTCTCCACAACCTGCCTCTGCTTTTGCCTGATGGCGGCGGTATCCGTACGGACGGTCATGTTTTCTAAAATTTTGGTACTGCATGCTTGGGCGAATTCAGTTTGTCCTGCTATTTCCACAGCGCATAAACCGCACCCATCTGAGCAGTTGCCGGATGAGCATGCGGGCTTGAGGTCGGGATGGTAGCAGAGGGTGGGGATATAAATCCCCGCTTGATTGGCCGCTTCAAGTATGGAATTTTCGCTGTCAGCGCTTATGGATTTTTCGTCGATAGTGAGATTTAATTTTGCCATGATCTAATACCCTCCGAAAATATCAGGCTTCGCGCCGGTGGATAGTAATTCATTGTGGACATACATGCAAAATAGTAGAATATGGCCAAACCAGCTTGTTAATTTAACAGAAACTGGCTTCAAAATCAACCTCGACAATACTTATAGCGGGAGGATAACAATTGATGCGTGAAGGCAACAGGAAACCGGTATTCGGGCTGAATCCCAATATCTTTTATCTGGGCCTCGTGAGTTTCCTCACCGATGTCAGCAGCGAATTGATATTTACGCTGTTGCCTCTTTTTCTGGCTAATGTGCTGCAGACCGGGACCGTAATCATCGGTTTAATTGAAGGCGTCGCGGAAAGCACGGCCTCTGTACTGAAGGTATTGAGCGGATGGTTAAGCGACAAACTGGGCAATAGAAAATGCCTGTCGTTTATCGGTTATGCGCTTTCAACACTGGCGAAACCTTTTATGCTGATCGCCAATACCTGGGGGCCGATCATGGGCATCCGCTTCGCCGATAGGTTCGGCAAAGGTATACGCACCGCCCCCCGTGACGCCCTGGTAGCTGATTCCAGCAGTGAAGCTGACCGGGGCAAAGCTTATGGTTTTCACCGGGCCATGGACACCTCCGGGGCGTTTCTGGGTTTACTGGCAGCGGCCGCCGTTGTATTTTTGCTGCAGAGGGAAGTCGTAAACCTGCAGATCGATACCTACCGCTGGCTGATCGTCCTCGGGATTATACCGGCATTTATTGCCCTGTTTTTCTTCGTGTTTATCAAAGAGCCGCCCAAACAGCAGGCCTGCCCGGTTTCCCCTTCCTGTAAAACCGCTGAGAATACAACCCTCTCTGTATCCGAAACCGCTCTGGGCAAGAGATTCAAAATTTTCCTGTGCATCGTTTTTCTCTTCACGCTGGGTAATTCAAGTGACGCCTTCCTCATCCTCAGGGCGCAAAACCTCGGCAACAATGTATTTTATATTATATTGATGCTGGTATTGTTTAACGCGGTTTACGCCCTTTTCTCCGTCCCCTCCGGTATCCTGTCCGACAAGATCGGCCGCCGCAAGGTTATTTTGCTCGGTTGGAGTATATACGCCCTTGTTTACCTGGGGTTCGCCGTCCTTGACCAGCCATGGACGGTGTGGTTGCTGTGGGGGCTTTACGGCCTGTACTACGGCTTAGCGGAGGGCGTGGCCAGGGCGCTGGTCTGCGACCTGGTGCCGGAAGATAAACGCGGGACAGCTTTCGGTATGTACCATGGTGTGGTGGGTATAACACTGTTGCCTGCCAGCCTGGTAGCCGGGTGGCTGTGGCAGTCGGTTAACCCCGCCGCCCCCTTTTACTTCGGCGCAATTATGGCCGGCATGGCTGTTATCGGGATGGTACTGTTTATCCGGGATTAGGCATCAACCCAGGACGATATTATCGATCAGCCTGGGTTTCCCTAACCTGACTGCCAGCGACACCAGCGCCTTGCTTTTGATCGTGTCTACCTCGTCGAGGGTCTGCATATCGGCGATGCTGACATAGTCTATTTTGGCCGCCGGTTCCCGCGAGATAAGGTCGGCCATAGCCTTTCTGATAATCCCGGAGTCACGCTCGCCCTTTGCGAACATGTCCCCGGCCATGCAGAGCGACCTGTAAATGACAGGTGCCGAAAGGCGTTCGCTATCGGTGAGGTAGGTATTGCGGCTGCTCATGGCCAGCCCGTCTTTCTCCCGTATGGTAGGGCAGACTATTACTTCCAGGTTCATATTCAGATCGGCGACCATTTTCTGTATTACCAGGGCCTGCTGGGCATCCTTCTGGCCGAAATAGGCCTTATCGGGCCGCACGATGTTGAACAGCTTGTTACAAACTGTGGTCACCCCGCGGAAATGCGTGGGCCTGGATTTGCCTTCCAGCTTGCCTGTTATCCCCTGTACATCCACCCACGTGTTATATCCAGCGGCGTACATTTCATTGCTGTCCGGTATAAAGACGATGCCGGTTTTCACTTTGTCCAGCATTGCGAGGTCACGGTCGAGGTCGCGCGGGTAGGCTTTATAATCCTCGTTGGGGGCAAACTGGGTCGGGTTAACAAATATACTCACCACTGCAACCGGGTTATCCCGCCCGGCTACCCGCACCAGTTCGAGGTGCCCTTCGTGCAGGTATCCCATGGTAGGTACAAAACCTACACATCCCGCGCATTTGCTGCGCAGCGCTTTCATCTCCGGAATGGACCGGGCTATCTGCATGAAGTTATTCTCAGAGGTCTTTCAGCAGGCCCTCATCCATGGTGGAGCCGTGCTCCGATGAGGGGAAAACGCCGGATTTCGTTTCAGTAATATATTCGCCGATGGCGGACTTGATGACCCCGGCCAGTTTTGCATACTGTTTGGTGTGTTTAGGCACGAAGTCCGTAAACAATCCCAGCATATCGTGTATTACCAGTACCTGGCCGTCACAGTATGGGCCTGCGCCTATGCCGATGGTGGGTATCTTTAACCTGGCGGTGATTATCCTGGCCAGGAGGGTGGGGACGAGTTCCAGTACCACTGCAAAGGCGCCGGCCTGTTCCAGCGCAAGAGCATCATTAAGCAGGCGCCTGGCTGAATCCGTTGTTTTGCCCTGCACACGGTGCCCGCTGAGCTGATGAATGGACTGTGGGGTCAACCCGATATGTCCCATGACCGGTATTCCACAATCCACGATGCGTTTCACGGTGTCGGCCACCGTTACCCCGCCTTCAAGCTTTACAGCCTGGCAGCCGGCTTCCTGCATAAACCTGGCGGCATTTCGCATTGCGTCGGCCGCGCTGACCTGGTAACTCATGAAAGGCATATCACCGATAATCAGCGATTGCTTTGTGCCGCGCACTACGGCTTTAGCATGGTGAAGCATCTCCTCCATGGTCAAGGGGACGGTCGTCTCATAACCCAGCATCACCATCCCCAGCGTGTCCCCGACCAGGATGAGCGGCACACCTGCCTCGTCGACGATCTTAGCCATGGAATAATCGTAGGCTGTGAGCATGGTGATCTTCTCACCTGCCCGCTTCATATCCTGGATTTTGCTGATGGTAAAGCGCATGTAAAGCGGCCTGCTGCTATTTTGTAGCTACCAGATCGTCCATCCAGGCATCGACGTTCTTGGTCGACTTGATATGGTTATGCGAATCGACGTATACCATCCTGGGCTTCACATGCGCTGCTTCATCGCTGGGGACCTCGTGATAGGTAAGGATAATCACGATGTCATCCCTGTTGGCCAGCCTTGCCGCGGCCCCGTTTAGACATATGTCCCCGGACCCCGGATTACCCTCGATGGCATATGTGCTGAAGCGTGCGCCGTTATGTACATTCAATATCTCAACGCGCTCGTAAGAAAGGATGTCCGCCGCTTTCAAAAGGTCGCTGTCTATGGTGACGCTGCCCTCATAATCGATATTGCAATCGGTTACCCTGGCCCTGTGTATTTTACTTTTCAACATAGTTCTGGTGGACATATCTCTTCACTCCTTACAGCAATAGAATATATGTTGCTATATCAATTTGTCGGCGGACGCCGATGAATATTCGGATTTAAAATCGATGCCGAGTTCCCGGTACAGGTCATCGTAATAAGAAGATATATGTTGCCCGTGCCCTTCTAAGATGTCACGGATCTCCCCGGCTGTTTCAAGGCTGAGATGTCCCCTGGCCAATGCGATACCCAGTGTTTTGAGTCCCATCAGTCGGTAGGTGTCGATGGCGTCGGGGTGGTCTTTTTCCAGGGCGGCGACATGTTTGCGTATGGTTTCAACATCGCCCCTGGCAATCGGACCTGTCAGGCAGCCGGGTATGCCCACTCGCTCGATATTATTGACGGTGCCTTTGAGCAGGGGGAGCATGGCTTTAATAGCCTCTTCCCGGGGGATGCCGAAAGACTGCCAGAGATCGGCGGATGTTTTCATCAGTGTAACGAGATAGTTGGAGAGTGTAACCGCCGCCGCGTGATACAGCACCTTGTCACCCGGTTTGAGCACGATGATATTTCCCTGCAGTGCGGTTGCCAGTTGACGGGCCAGGGATAGCCCGAAATCATCGCCTTCAATGGCAAAAGTTGAGCCCGGGATATTGCTGATGGCCTCATCGATGCCGGCAAATGTTTGCAGGGGATGCAGGCAGCAGACGTGGGCCCCGTATTTTTGGGCGGGTTCAAGTATATCGGTGGAATGTACCCCGCTGCAGTGAATAAGGGTTTGGCCGGGGTGCCATTTCAGCCTGGCAGCTATATCAGCGATGATATCGTCGGGCGTGGTAATAAAAACCACCCGGGCGAGGTCGGCCACCTGCTGGGGCGAACTGCAGGCCGCGCAGCCCTCAATCTTAGCAGCCAGCCTTTGCGCCGAAGCGATGCTCCTGCTGCTCGCGGCAACGACGCGGTAACCCTGCCTCCACAACTGGTAGGCAAGGGCCGTGCCGGTTACCCCGGCGCCTATAAATCCTATTGTCGTCTTTATATGTCCCATTTTAGCCTCGCAGACAATAAAAAAACCTTCTCGGCAGCATCCGAGAAGGTCAACAGCAGGTCACCTGTATATACCGTCTCGGTCATCGCTGATCCAAGCGGACTTTGTATTCAGTTATAGGATCTTTGCCTCACCGCCTTGCAGGTCGATGGACATTATTATGATATGAGTAATTTATTGATTTGTCAATAAGGGTTGAAAAAATAAAAAATACTCACAATTTAAATTCCCAGTCCTGTAGGGGCGTACATTCAGGTCCGCCCGCATTCGGGAGTGTTTAAAAACCCTCCCCTACATTTTAAATTCCCAGCGGCAGTAGTAATCGTTATCATCAGCGCGCGGAGGGGTTTTCAGGCAGTTTACCTGTATTGCGGGATTAAAAAAAGAAGCGTAAAGCCGGTTTAACCTGACCTCGACATTGTTGCAGATATCATTTTCCCGGCCCCGTCCTTCGCGTTCCAGCGCTTTGACAGTCGGGCAATGTGTGACCTTCCATATGATGTGATTGTCTCCCAGCACTTCAAAATCCCATTTAAGGTTCCATGCCCAGGGGCTCAGTTGAAACGCTTTCATTAAAGATTTCACATCCTTGCCCGTGATGTTGAAGTTTTTGGTTATCTTTTCCATCTCGTATCCGCACAGTTTCTCCCACACGGCTATATCGCATGCCAGAGCCTCATCATTGCCGGACTTTTCCATAAGTGCCAGGTACCAGAAGCCGTCGAGTGCCTTATACAATTGGCCGTACGTTTTGATTAATTTTTCCAGGGCGTCATAGGAGAAATCACTCGGCTTCAGGTGCGGGTTAAATTCACCGCTGTAATCTTCCAGTTTACTCAATTTACCCTCCGCAATTTAAGTTAAGAGATACCCGGCGCCTGTCGAATACATTAGACGCCTTCTCATAAAACTAATTTGGGCTGACAGCGCCGGCAAAAATATACCTTCTTTACATCGGTGTCGATTAAACTGTTGGAGAAATGCATAACGCAGGTTCCATCCTGGCAATGTCCCAGACCAAAAGTGTGGCCCAGTTCATGTACCGCTTCCTTTTGTGCCCTTTCTATGAGAAGCGCAGTATCTCCCGGCAATCCGTAGTTTTCCTGTTTGAGCAGGGTCAACGATATAACGCCTATCCTGTTGTGGTAATCGGCCTGCCCAAAAACAAAGTTCAGCCCCTGTGAGTAAATGTTGATATCGGCCACACCCAGGAGCCTGCGGTCTGCCTTTTGATGTGTTTTTAATACGGCGAGGATCAGGTCGGCGAGGTACTGGTTCCTGTCCGGGACGTAGGAACTCTCAGGGACGCCGATAGCAGGATTGATCCTTACGGGGTTGCCGAAGGCGCCGGCCAGGCCGGTGGATATACCCGTTAGCACGTCACTGGCTATTTCGCCGATTGGTTGAAGGTCGATTCCCATTACCGAGCTAAGCAAGCCAGGCCATCAGTTCAGCCAGAACAAAACTCTGGTTTTGCCTGGAAAGTTCAGTAACCCTGATATTCCTGTTTTGCCGTATTGTGTCGGCCAGCGGATGCGGCTTTAAGGTTATCGTTCCCAGCACCTTTTTCGGGCTGTTTATGGCATCCTGGACCGCTGTGATAAAGCGCGGAGAGAAAAGCTCCATTTTGCCGATCTCATCGATAACAATAATGTCGTTGTGTGCAATTGCGTTATAAATGGCATCCACTCCTATAGTATCAAGGACGCTGATATCGACACCGTATTTTCCGACACGGAACGGGCTGTCAATGGCAATATGGGCAAGTACCGCCTCTTTTCCATCGAGCGTAACAATACGGAAGCCTTCACGTATGCCTACGCTTCTAATCTCCTGCGTGAAAAAACCGCCGGCGTTGCGCTTTGACTGGGTTATTGCCTGCCGGATGATCGTGGTTTTACCTGTACCGGGCATGCCGGTGAGCAGATAAGCTTGCCCCATCAGCTCTCTTTGGCGGATTCGGGCTTCTTCTTTCTGACCGCGGCCTTTTTGGGCGCCTCAGCCTTTTCAGTTGCTTTTGGTGCTACCGCGGTATCAGACTTCTTGGCTTTCACCGGAGCTTTTTTAGGTTTTTCCGCCTTTTCAACAACCTCGACCTTTTTTGCAGCTACGGGTTTCTCTTTCTTGGGTGCTACTTTTTTAACCGGTGTGGCCTTTTTCGGCTTCAACATATCGGCAATAGCCTTAATCGGTTTGGGCATCTCCATTTCTTTCTTAACCGGTTCTTTGACAACCGGCTTATGCTCACCGGCCAACACGGCTAAAGACCTGCGGCGCTCTTCGAACTTCCTCCTCTTGCGCCTGTGTTTGATTATGGCCATTTTTTTACTTTTGTTCATTTCCTACCCTTTACTGGTGCTATTTTTAATAAGAATGTGTACAGTATTATCGCTAAAGTGGCTCAGGATTTCAAGCCAGCCTGCTTTTATCAGCTGTATTTCCGGCGAATCCTGCCGGAGACACCGTTTAGCAGCTCAAATACCTGTTCCACGGCATCTGGAGATAGAGATGCCAGGCCGCAGGTCGGGGTTATTATGCTTTGCCGGACCAGGTCCCGGATGGGTATCCCTTCACGGGTCAGCGGCGCCAGTGCGTCGCAGAAGCGGTCGTAAAGGGTAGCGACCGACTCTTTTCTCAAAACGTCTTCATCATTGGGGACAATGCCCCAGGCTACGGCCCTGCCCTTTTTGACGAAAGAGCACAGGTCCTCCTGGTAGCACAGGATCGAGTCAAGATAGTTGTAGGCGTCAAAGCTGATGATATCAACCGGTAAGTTCAGCAGCAGCGACCAGTCGGTTGACCCGCAGCAGTGGATGCCTTTGATCCCGGATATACCTGTCAACACTTCGCTGATCAACTGCGAGATCTGTTCATTGGGCAGCGCTATAAAAGCAGACCCCAGGGAAGTGAGATAGGGTTCATCGATAAAGATCACGGTCTGCCGGGCGATGGAACCCAGGAAGGCCTCCTGCCAGGCTGCTTTTAATCTCAGGAACTTGCCGGTTGCATCCGCCAGCGCATCGTCGTAGATAATGCCTTTTCCCGAATGATCGGTTACACATAAGCCCCAGCTTACCGGACCGATAAGCTGGCCCTTGGCTAAAGGTATTTTTGATTTTTGACCCGAGGCAAAGCTATGCAGGCCGGCGGCGTACTCCTTGCTGACCGCGTACCGGTCGGATTTATCTTCGTGTGCATCGGTGTATATCTTTTCCAGCTCATTATCGAAATCGGCGCCTTTTTCAACCCGTATCTTTTCGTTTTCGATCTCGATGCCTGGGAAGCCCTCGCTGTATTGAATGTACAGGTTCTCCAGGTTTACCCTGCGGGGCAGTTGAGGCCAGGCCGGCAGGTCTTTCAGATGTTTGCTTATCGTAGCGCATGCCTCAGCCGGGTCAGTGTAGGGTACACTGCCGATGAGGGTGGGCGCACAATTGAAATTTAACTGCATCTCTATCCATATATTACTTTATGTATTTGCCAATGATAATACTCAGGTCTTCTTTCGCTTTAGGCGGGATCAAGCGGGGATCGGTAATTATAGCGTTTTCCAGGGCATGCCCGCAGGCGCAATCCTTTTTGACCGGCAGGTTTATGATGGCGTGGCGCAGCGCCTTCTTGGCCACCCCTATGCTCTTCTTCAGGTTGGATATGACCATCTCCGCCGAAACTGTTTCACTCAGTTCGTTCCAGCAGTCGTAGTCGGTGACAATTGCCATCATGCCGTAACATATCTCCGCTTCGCGGGCCAATTTCGCTTCGGGCAGGGCGGTCATCAGTATAATGTCGGCGCCCCACGACCTGTACAACTCGGATTCCGCCCTGGTCGAAAACTGGGGGCCCTCCATCACGATAACGGTACCGCCGTCGTGTGCGCGTGTGCCGGTCTTGTGCACTGCATCGTAAAGCACGTTGCTGAGCAAAGGACAGTAGGGATCGGCAAAGGCTATATGTCCGACGATACCGTTGCCGAAAAATGTGTCGGGCCGCAGGAAGGTACGGTCGATGATCTGGTCGGGTATGACGATATCCATGGGCTTGATTTTTTCCTTCAGACTACCGACTGTGGATATGGCGATAATATACTCCACCCCCAGCGATTTAAGGGCATATATGTTGGCTTTGGAAGGCAGTTCGGACGGGCTGATACGGTGGCCCACGCCGTGGCGGGGAAGAAAAGCGGCATGCACACCCTCGATATTTCCCAGCTTGATCAGGTCGCTGGTATCGCCGAACGGCGTATTTACGCGGACTTCCCTGACATGAGTCATCCCTTCCAGGTCGTAGAGTCCGCTGCCCCCGATGATACCGACCCTGGCTTGATCCATTAGCTGCCCTCCTTGTGTAATTTGAGTATGCTGCGTTGATACGGCGGTTTAACTATACCCCTGTCGGTAATGATAGCATTAATATATCTGCCGGGCGTGATATCGAAGGCGGGATTTGCCGCGTGGACGCCGGCCGGCGCGATCTGAATTCCCCTGATCTGCAGGATCTCCCGCTCATCGCGTTCTTCGATGCTGATTTGTGAGCCTGATTTAATGGTAAAATCGATGCTGCTTACGGGTGCCGCGATATATAAAGGTATATGGTTTTCCTTAGCCAGCACAGCCAGTGAGTAGGTGCCGATTTTATTCGCGGTATCGCCGTTTAAGGCTATGCGGTCGGCGCCGGTTATCACGCAGTCTATCACCTTTTTGCTCATATAGAAGCCGGCCATGCTGTCGGTGATCAGCGTTACCGGGATATTCAATCTTTTCAGTTCCCAGGTGGTCAGCCGCGCACCCTGCAGCAGCGGCCTGGTCTCGTCCGCGTAGACGCGTATCCTCTTGCCCTGTTCGACAGCCGCCTTGATTACGCCCAGGGCCGTCCCGTACCGCACGCCCGTGGCAAGCTGCCCGGTGTTGCAGTGTGTCAGGACCGTGAAGCCGTCGGCCAGCAAAGCTGCTCCGGCCCTGCTCAATTTAGCCATAGCCGTCTCTTCTTCCCGGTTAAAGGCCACGGCCGCTTTGAGCAGCGCCGCCTTTATCCCGCTGACGGTAGCCGGCGGTTTGGCCGCCTCCCGCATGATAGTGATGGCATGAAACAGGTTGACCGCAGTCGGCCTGGCAGCGGCAAAGTCAGCGTAGCGGTTTCACGTATCGACAATGCGCCCAGGCAGATACCGTAAGCGGCGGATATCCCGATGGCCGGGGCGCCGCGCACCCGCAGTTCCTTGATCGCCGAGATCACATCACGGTAATCGGTGAGCTGTAAATATTTTTCAGCCAGCGGCAGTTCCGTCTGGTCGAGTATCTTGAGACGGTCACCCAGCCATTCTACAGGTTTCACGGCTTTTGCCTCCGCTGTGTTTGCCACTTTCCGCATAAATAAAGGGCAGCCTTAGGCTGCCCTTTATTATAACTAATCCGTGTGATTATTACTTTAGCGCTGCGGCTTTGGCCTGAGCCTTCTTCTTGCGTCTGACCAAGAAAATTATCACCAGAGCGATTATCCATACAGGTGAGAAGACCACTAACCAGATGAGGATGCCCAGGAGTAATTTGCCCAGAACGATTAAACCGTTGACGGCGGACTTGAATATCCCGGTAACATCCCAGGTGCTTTCACCGATAGGCTTGGAGTTTACCAGGGTGATTTCGATCAGCGACATATCGGAAGTGCGCTCTAAATACAGCATCCTCCCCTTGACCCTCTCAATATTGCCTCTCACGTTGGATAATTCACGTTGCACTTCCAGTATATCCGTAACCTTATCAGCTTTCTTCAGCAGTTCGAGATATTGAGCCTCGGTTGCCTGGTAATTTTTCAGTTGAGCATCGAGGTCCATATATTGCTCGGTGACATCCTGGCTGTTGGTAGTCTCATAGGTTACTTTAACAGCCAGTGCCCTCAGCTTTTGCATGACATCATCGAAACTGGCAGCCGGTATCCTGATCGATATAAAACCGCCGGGTGTCTCCTGGTCTGCGCGCTGGTTGGAGGAGACCACATAGCCTTTATACTGGCCGGCGATATCGGTTATCTCAGCCTGCGATTTGCTGATATCGCTGACCTCCATGGTAATCGAGCCGGTCCTGACTATCTTGCGGTCTTCCGTCACGGCTGTCTCCCCGGAACCACCCGCACCTCCGGCTTGCGGCGCATAAGCCGCATCTGTTGATACAGCCTTCGATGACAGGAAGGCATTGGGAGCAGGTGGAGCGGCCGGCGGTGAGCTGACTGTATTTGACTGACTGCAGGCAATTGAGGCCAGCAGTGCGGCCAGGGTAGCTATAAAGAGAATTGGTTTTACTGAGTATTTCATTACTATCTCCATATTTTGCGGTTTATTTATGATCATCATCGCTATTATCGGTGGTACCGGTGTGATTATTCACGCCGCCCTGGGGGAGAGCGTTATGCAAATCCGGCTTATTAAAGGGATGCGGGTCAACCGGCTTGAAGTTATTATTGAGCGGAGGTATGTATTTTGGCTTATCAGCAGGCACTGTTGGCATTGCATTGGGCTTGAGGCCGGACGGCGGGGCCTGCTGGCTGTTATCGAGATTAAGCTGCTGCAGCGCCCGTATATTAGCCTGCCTGGTGTGTTGAATTACCTCCAGCAAAGCCGGTTTGGCGGAATCGGGTGCGTTGGCCAGCGCGTTCTGCAATGCGGCCAGGCTTTTGGCGGTGGTGGCATTCATGGTGTTTTTCGCCCTGCTGATGTTGGTTGCTGCCCTGGTTGCCGCCGGGAGCGGTTTGGGGGGAAGCGTGAAATTGCCCTGCTGGCCGGGCGCAACGGTAGTGGCTGCGCTCTGATCAGGGGGGGTAATGTCTGTTTTCATGGGAGCAGTAGAGGTTGTTGATGGAGCAGTAGTAGCGGCCGCTTCTCCTGCCGTAGTAGTGGCATTGGCCTCCTCATATTTGCTTATAAATTGCTCAGCCTGGTCGAGCTGATAATTCATATTGGCTGTAGTCGTCTCCATCTTATCGGTTTTGCCCTGCTGCGCCATGGCAACGATCTCGCCCGCCCTTTTCTCCGCCAGGTGGGCGTATAGCTCTGCCTTATCAACGTCTGAAAAAGACAAAGATACCTGCGCCTGTTCCACGGCTAATTTGACGCCGTACAGGGGTTCATCCGGCAGAGAATCCGAAGAGGCTGCCACCGTTCCGCTGGATGCTATGACAAAGACCAGCAGTGCAGCCATGGATATCGCCAGGTTACGGCGCAGGTTAAAACCTGAAGGCCTGGCCTGGACCGGCTGCCGGCTGACATAATCCTGGACGCCCTGCAAACGCACCCTTGCCCAGTATTTAAATTCCGGCCTCGGCTGCACGGGGTAGGCCCGCCGCTTGATATCGAAGGTGGTCTTGAGCATCGTGTCTAATTTCGCACTATATTCTTCATAGTCATGTAGACAGCTATCCAGGCTTTCGCCGGCGGATAACCGCTCAAAACAATCGTTGAAAGCTTCTTCGATTTTAATAGGCATCGAATTTACCCATGAGCAACTTTCTCAGTGAGGCCACTGCATTGAATTGCAGTGCCTTCACAGTGCCTTCGCTTTTTCCCAGCGCCAGGGCCACTTCAGATATCGACAACTCTGAAATAAAGCGCATGGTGGCTACCTCGCGCTGTGCGTCGGGCAGCTTCTCCAGTGCGCCTTTAAGTTGATAAACCTCGTAATTCAGTTCTGTCATATATACCGGGTCGCCGGAACTTATCGCTCCGGCTTCCTCCAGCGGGGCCTTTTTCTCCTTGGAAGTTTTCCTGATATGGTCGATGACCCTGTTATGGGCGATCCTGAAAAGCCAGGCTGTGAAGGGGAGGTCCCTCCACTTGTAAGACTTGATACCTTCATATGCTTTGATAAACACATCCTGCGTTAAGTCCTCGGCTTCCGCCTGGCTGTGCACCCTGACGTAAATATACCTGTAGATCTTATCGAAGTGCAGGTCATATATATACGTAAATGCTTCTCTGTCTCCATTTACGGCCCTTTGTACTACTTGTTCTTCAATTAACACCAGGTTTACTCCAATTTACCCGGTGTCTATTATATATAAACGTATAACGTTATAAAAAGTTTATGTAATGATATATTTATGTTATAAATTTACCCGTGGCTGTTATACAGGATTGTAATTCGGGTAATCCGATGGATTGGGATATTAAAGGAAAGTATTGCCTGGTTACCGGCGCCAGTTCCGGAATCGGGCGTGAGATCGCCCTGGGCCTGGCTAAATTGGGCGCACGGGTGACCATGGTCTGCCGTGATCCGTCGCGCGGCAAAGCTGCGCTTGAGTACGTTATGGACGGCAGCGGAAACCGGGCCGTTGACCTGATGCTGGCCGACCTGTCCTCGCAGGGCCGGGTTAAGGAGCTGGCCACGGCCTACCGGATAAAACATAATAGCCTGCACGTGCTGGTAAACAACGCGGGGATAATCATGGCCAAGCGGGAATTGTCGGTGGACGGCATCGAGATGACCCTGGCGGTCAACTACATAGCCGGTTTTATGCTTACCAACCTGTTGCTGGACCTGCTTAAACGGGCTGCGCCGGCCAGGGTAGTCAACCTGACCTCGTCGCTGCATAAAGCCGTACGCCTGGATTTCGATAATTTGCAGGGTGAAAAAAAATACGGCCGGGACCTGATCTATGGCCAGAGCAAGTTGGCCGACATAATATTTACCAATGAGCTGGCGCGGAGGTTGGAGGGGACGGGGGTAACGGCCAACAGCGTATGTCCCGGCGCGGTATCGTCAAATATCTGGACGCACGCCAGCAAATTTGTCGATACATTTTTCAGGATTCTTATGAAAGGCCCCGCGCAGGGAGCGGTGCTGCCGCTCTACGTTGCGGCATCCGCGGATATAGCGGGCGTTACGGGGCAGTACTTTGAGACGGGGCAGCACTTGAAATGGACCGCCGTAAAGACCGGTGGCACCGCTTGCCGGCCCTCCGACCAGGCCTGCGATTTAGAGACGGCTAAGAAACTGTGGCAGGTAAGCGCGTCGCTCACCGCCACGGACGGATTGCCGCGCCCTTCGGGCTCGCAATGACATTTTTGGTACTTTTCCCCTCGTCATTGCGGGGAGCCCGCAGGCGACGAAGCAATCTTATCTCAGCCTCAGTCCATCTTCTTGGGAATAAAGCCCGATTTCTTAACCCACCAGAATGCCAGGGCCGTGGCGATTATAGTTGAGCCCACCAGCATGGTAATATACCACCCGATATCGTTCTGTGCCATACCGAAGGCTGAATTGCCGAAGATGGTTGCCAGCGTGTTGGGCACCAGGACAGCGGTGCCCAGCACCGTCAGGTACGTCATGAGGTAGGCCATCCGGTTATTCATGGCCTGGAGCTGGTTATTATAAATCGTCTGCAGTACCTCCAGTCCCGAGGCCAGGACGTCCGACATATGCTCGGCTAAACTGATCTGGTGGCTGACATCCTCAGCCAGGAAACCCATCCTGTCTAACAGTTTATCTTCGTTGGTCAGCAGGTTGGCGTCTCCATAGCGGAGGTCGTGCAGCACATCCACGGTTTCCCAGAGGGCATTCAGGTATTTAATCAAAGAGTGTTTCATATTGTATATCTGGGGGCCCAGGGCTGCGCGTGGCACATTGGGATCCATGAGGCTTTTATTTAAATCGTCGCCGCGTTCCTCTATCTGCCGCAGGTGCTCAAAATTGCGGTCGTTATTCTGATCGATGATGCGTATCAGCAGCATGGTCAGCTTGTCCTCTGCTGATGCATCCATGGGGATCTTGGAAAGTATGGTATTTGAATAGCGGCGCAGCCGGGTGAAGCGGCGGTCAACCAGTATGGGGTGAACGGTCAGGATGAAGTTTCTGCGTATTAACAGCATGCTGGGATATGACTGCACATCGACATGATCGGTGATGCGGATCTGGATTGAGGGTAACTTGATGCCCATCTCGGTGTCATAGTCTTCGTACAATACCCTCGGGTCATCGCAGAGGGCGCTGACCAATTGTCCGCTGAATCCTAATTGGGCGGCGCCTCCGTGGACATCGGTTTCGAAGTTGGCCGTGCGGTAGTCGATCCAGGCTAATAAGGAATTTTCAAGCGTGCTCAGGAAGTTTGCAGGGGCCACCGTGCCGTCGTTGCACAGTGCCGCGCAAAACCAGTGTTTTTGGAAGGCCTGATCGGCATTGACCGCCGGCGCTGCGCAGGTGTTATTACCTTCGGCTACTCTCTCTTCCATAGGAAAATCCGTAATACCCGGGATGAGTTACAGCCCTTTATTAAAAAGCAGTAAGGCCAGGTCTGCCATGCGGCAGCTGTAGCCCCATTCATTATCGTACCAGGCGATTATCTTGGCCATATTCCCGCCGATCACCAGGGTCTGCAGCGAATCCAAGATCGAGCTGTTCTGGTTGCCTTTGAAATCGCTGCTCACCAGGGGCTCCTCGCAGTATTCCAGGATCCCTTTGAGCCTGCCCGCCGCGGCCTCTTTGAAGGCGTTATTGATTTGCTCTACCGTGACCTCCTTATTCAGATCACATACCAGGTCGCACAGCGATACGGTGGGCACCGGCACCCTCAGCGCTATGCCGTGCAGTTTGCCCTTGATCTCGGGTATTACCAGAGCCACCGCCTTGGCGGCGCCCGTCGTGGTCGGGACTACATTCAGGGCGGCTGCCCTGGCCCTGCGCAGGTCATTGTGATACATATCCAGCAGCCTCTGATCGTTGGTGTAGGCGTGCACCGTAGTCAGCAGGCCTTTGGAAATACCGAAGGTATCATTGAGGACTTTAACCACCGGGGCTATGCAGTTGGTGGTGCAGGATGCGTTTGAGATGATGTTGTGCTTCTTGGCGTCGTACTTATCCTCATTGACACCCAGGACGATGGTTATATCCTCGTTGCTGGCCGGGGCCGAGATAATCACCTTCTTGGCGCCGCCCCGCAGGTGCGCGGCGGCCTTGGTAGCGTCGGTAAAAAACCCGGTGGATTCCAGCACGATATCGATGCCCAGGTCCTTCCAGGGTATTTTGGCGGGGTCGCGTTCCGCGATGACCCTGGTCTTCTCGCCGTCGACGATTATGGAGTCGGCAGCCGCCTCAACCTTGCCCGGGTATATCCCGTAGGTGCTGTCGTATTTAAGCAGGTGGGCATTGGTCTTTGCATCCGTCAGGTCGTTGATGGCGGCGATTTCCAGTTTGTCGCCGTACTGCTGGTTAATAGCCCGGAAGACGAGCCGGCCGATGCGTCCGAAGCCGTTGATACCTATTTTGTAAGCCATAATTCAGCCCCCTTTTGCGCGTTTTTTTCTATTGTAGACACAGGTGATTTTTGTTGAGATGCCGCCGCGGATATTCCACTCGGATACAATCTCCATCGTCCTCGGCTTCACAACCTTGACCAGGTCCTCGAGTATGCGGTTGGTGGATTCCTCGTAAAATATCGAGACCGTCCTGAAGCTGGTTAGATATAATTTCAGCGATTTGAACTCGATAATCGATTTATACGGTACGTATTTAATCGTCACTGTGGCGAAGTCGGGCTGTCCTGGATTAACCGGGCAGAGGGCGGTGAACTCCGGCGAGCTTACCTGCACCTCGTATTCCTGGCCCGGGTACGGGTTGGGCATGACCACCAGCAGTTCAGGCTGGGGGCGGTCCTTATATTCCAGCTTCAGGGATTGTATCTTTTTCAGCAGCTTGTCCACTTATTCTCCCGACCAGTACAGCGTTTTTTCCCCTTCAGTGATCTTCTTACCCCTGTTCTCCGCGACTAAGTATTGCAGGTGTGCCAGGGTTTCCAGCACGGCCAGCCTCCTGTCGATGGGTTCAAGTTTATCATAGGCTGTTTCCTCGCCGTTAACAATCCAGGGTATGGCCTTGGCGATATCCCAGGCATTTTTTTGCTCCAACCCCATGGCGCGCTGGATTTTATACATTCTGTCCTGGTGAAAGCGCTGTATATCATCTATCTTGGGACCGAGGCCGCTGAATACCGGGCCGTGCCCGGGGAAAACAAGCCTGACCTCGAGCTCCGCAAGCGCATTCAGCGAATTGACATAATCACCAAGCGGGTTCTCACCCGAAAGCGGGTGGTAGCCCACATTGGGCACCACCTCCGCCAGGACATGGTCCCCGGAGAAGAAGTATTTTTTATCCGGTTCATACAGGCAGATATGGCCGGGCGAGTGACCCGGTGTGGCGATTACCTGGAATTTGAAAGGGGCCATATTAACCGTATCCCCGGCCTTCAGGAGGGTAGTAGCCTTAAACGGGGAGACATAGTTGCGTATATTGAAAGAAGCTTCCGCGAGCATCTTCAGTTCCCATTCCGGCACGCCGTTGGCCATAAAGAAAAGTATCATCTCGCTGATAAGGCTTTCGGGATGCGTGTAAACCGAATCGAGCAGGTTATTTTCGATTTCGCTGACCACTATGCCCGCGCCCGTTAGCTCGGCGATCTTGCCGGCCAGGCCCATGTGGTCGGGGTGGAGGTGCGTAACCACGATACTGGTGATGTCCTTCATGGCAAAGCCGCTGTTTTTCATCTCCTGGGCCAGCGCAGTGAATGCCTCGGGCGTGTTCCAGCCGGTATCGATCATCAGGTTCCCGTCCTTGCCTTCGATGATGTAGACGTTGACCGTATCCAGGCCGGCCTTGCTGAGAGGCAGTTTAATCTGGTTAATACCCTTGAAAAGTTCCATTAAGTGGTAACCTCCTAAATGCGAAGCGCCTGCCGGCCGGGGAACCTTGCTTTGGCGCCGAGTTCCATTTCGATTTTCAGCAGCCGGTTATATTTAGCCACCCGTTCGCTGCGGCAGGGTGCGCCGGTCTTGATCTGTCCCGAGTTCCAGGCTACGGAGAGGTCGGCGATGGTAGTATCCTCGGTCTCGCCCGACCTGTGGCTGATCACGGCCGTCCATCCCGCCTTACGAGCCATTTCGATGGCGGCCAGCGTCTCGGTCAGCGTCCCGATCTGGTTTACTTTGATCAGTACCGAGTTGGACGCCGTCAGATCGATGCCCTGCTTGATCCTCTTGACGTTGGTGACATAGAGGTCGTCGCCTATCAACTGCACTTTTTTACCCAGCTTCTGTGTGAGCAGTACCCAGCCCTCCCAGTCGTCTTCGTCGAGGCCGTCTTCTATGCTTATGATGGGGTACTTTGAGACCCAGTCCGCGTAGAAATCCACCATTTCCGCGCCGCTGAGGGTCTTGCCTTCCCGTTCCAGCACATACTTGCCGTCCTTGTAAAAGCTGCTGGCCGCCCCGTCGATAGCGATATGGCAATCGCTGCCCGGTTTGTAGCCGGCCATTTCGACGGCCGCTAATATCAGCTCAATGGCTTCCTTATTGGAGGGCAGTGATGGGGCGAACCCCCCTTCATCCCCGACATTTGTATTAAGCTTCTTTTGTTTGATCACCTTTTTCAGAGAGTGGTAGACCTCGCAGCCAATCTGCATGGCCTGGCTGAAGCTCTTGGCGCCCGTCGGCATGACCATAAATTCCTGCAAATCCGTGGAGTTCTCCGCGTGCTTTCCGCCGTTGAGGATATTCATCATGGGGACCGGTAGTATAATGGCGGCTTCTCCCCCCATATACCGGTAAAGCGGCTTATTTACCGAGTTAGCCGCGGCGTGCGCGGCAGCCATGGAAACCCCCAGTATGGCGTTGGCGCCTAAGTGTGATTTATCGGGCGTTCCGTCCAGTTCGATCAATCTGGTGTCCAACTTTTCCTGGCTTGAGGCATCGAAACCGCTGAGCTCGGGTTGGATTATTTTTACCACGTTGTCCACGGCTTTCAGGACACCCAGCCCGCCGTATCTCTTCTTATCCCCGTCGCGAAGCTCCAGGGCCTCGTATTTGCCTGTGCTGGCGCCCGAAGGCACCGCAGCTTTGCCGTATGCCCCGTTGTCTAAGGATACCTCCACCTCTATGGTGGGATTGCCCCTGGAATCGATTATCTCGCGTGCGCTGATGCTCTTTATTTTCATGCTGTTACTGCCGGCTCCACTCAAAGCTGTGTCATTATACCACCCGTTTTTTAATAGGGGCAATGTGAATTGAACGAATATGCCATTATGAGGTTTTGGTTGCCTAACTAAAGATCGGAAAACGATGGCCCTGGGGTGCGCATAGGTCACCACGCACGTATCAGAGTGGATGCATTGACGATGTAGCTATACCGCGGCGGTCTGTCGAATCTCATGCAGTAGCGAAACCAGTTCGTCAACCCGCGCGGATTCAAAAACACCCTCTGGACCCCGTGGACTGATGTCGGTGAAAGGTGATTCGTATAGCAGTGAGGGGGCCATCACTCCATTTTCTGTTAATTGATCGACGATGAGATTAATGAACTCGATCTGGTTAGCTGTAACAGATATGTCGGATAGGAAACGACCCAGCGCCTGTTTTGCAGCTTCTCGATCCAGGCCAACAAGGGAGCGGATGAAGAGCCCAAGACCGCCGCTCTTCTCTTTAGCTTTGGTGAATTCCGCTGGTGTGCCAACTCCGGCGTCTATCATGATCTGTTCCAGATTCTCCAAGTCCTTCGCCATAAGCTGCATGTTCCACCTGAGTTTGTGGATGGTAACATCGCCTTCATGTTCTTTCAAGAAATGACGAGCTTTGGCCCGGAACCGTTCGAAATCCATACCCGCGCCGAACCCTGGCAGTTCTACAGTAGTCTCGCCTTCGATTTGATCCGTGAAGTCAGTGTAAATCGGCTGTCGTCTCGCCTTCTCAATAAGCTTCACCAGTGACCGCAGTCGCTTGCGGGCGCTCTCCAGCATGGGTGTGGTGATGTCTTCCCACCATGTGTCTGTCTCAATATCTTGAATTAAGGGCATCTGTGCTAGCACCATTGGAATAGTGGCCTTCTCCTCCAATAATCCTGCTATAGCCCGTACTTGCTGATGCAACTGTTCAAAGGCTGGTTCGTCCCGTAGCAGTGACAACTGCAGCCTGAGCATCAACATGTCAAAACGCTTGGCCTCCTCCTCATCGTCCACTAGCTCAGTGGGCAGCCCGGCCAACCCCAGCGCCAATTCGCCAATATCTTCCGGCTTTAGTGAGCGCCACGCTTCAGGTTTTGTATATTTCTCTACTAGCCGCCTCCTGGGGCGAACGATAAAGTTGTTCACATTCATAGCTGCTACCTGTTGCTGCAGGAGCTCTGATAGCTCTTTGCTCAGTTGCTGCTCGGTGGCTGCTTCACCATATGCTGCTGTTGGCTCGCGAACCCCAACAGCTTGTTTGGCCGTTGCCTCTTGCATACGGTCCAACTCACTAATTAACTCCAACCGCGCGGTGAACAGCCGCTTACTGAGTGATTCGTTTGCAGCACCCTCGGTCGAAGGTGGGTTTTCACTGAAATATTCAAGGTTCTGACAATAGTCGAAGATGTAGAAGAATTCCTTGTGCTTACCTGGTCCGAATAAATTAGGGCGCAATCGGGTGCCCCGGCCGACCATCTGCCAGAACTTGGTCTTTGACCGCATCAGCTTGAAGAATACCAGGTTTACCACCTCCGGTATATCTATTCCGGTATCCAGCATATCCACAGAAATTGCGATATGAGGGGCTTTATCTGGATTGGAGAAGTTGTCTATTAAGGTTTGTGCGTAGTTCACCCTAACGTCTATAAGGCGTGCGAATTCTCCCTTATAGTGTGGATAGTTGACGTCGAAGCGTTCGGCAATGAACTGGGCGTGGTCATGGTTTCTGGCAAAGATGATTGTTTTTCCGAGGCGGTCTCCGCCTGCTATGGTCTGGCCTCTTATCATCAAATGCTCCAGCACCTTGTCAACAGTGTCCTTGTTGAAAAGCCATTTGTTGACCGCTGCTGCCTCGACGCGATCGGGGATCTCGCCATCCTCTGACCATTCAGCTGCGTCCCATTGCTCTTTTTCTTCATCTGAAAGCTGATCATAGCGAATACCCTGCAATGGAAACTTGACCGGTACCGAAACGGCCCGAGCAGGCACTAGAAAGCCGTCTTTTACTGCGTCCTCAAGCTCGTAATCATCAGTCGGCACGCCTATCTCCAGGTCAAAAAGCCCGTAAGTGTTATGGTCTATTTCGTCCTTCGGCGTTGCCGTCAGTCCCACCAGCAGCGAATCAAAGTAGTCGAAGATTGCGCCATATTTCTTATAGACGGAACGGTGGGCTTCGTCAATGATGACCAGATCAAAATGGCCTACCCCGAATTTCCTTTCCTTGTCATGGCTCTCGTCGATCAGACTCATCATTGTCGGGTATGTGGAAACGTATATACGACCTTCGATGTATTTCTCAGTCACGAGATTTACGGGAGATGAAGTAGGCAGGTGCCTCTTGAATGCGCCGACGGCCTGATTAACCAGCGCTATACGGTCAGCCAGGAATAGTACCCTCTTGACCCAGTTGCAGCGCATTAGCAGGTCGCACAGCGCAATAACCGTACGGGTCTTTCCTGCACCGGTAGCCATAACCAGCAGCGACTTACGGTCGTGATCCCTCTCGAAAGCTTCGGTAATACGCCGGATGGCTCTTGTCTGGTAATAGCGTTCAACAATGGCGGTATCTATACTTGCGGTGGAAAGAGGAAGTCGCGTTGTGCGTCTTTGGATAAGAAGCTCTAGTTCGGCCTTCTTGAAAAAGCCCTGCACATGACGCGGTGGGTAATTAGCATCGTCCCACAGCCAATGTTCGTAGCCGTTCGAGTAGAAG
>JAPLHK010000028.1:27624-41643 GCA_026389715.1 Chloroflexota bacterium | reverse complement strand
TGTCGCAGTATTTATCCGAAACCAGGCGTGCCTTGCCGTCCACTATCTGCAGCGCCCCCTCGGCGCAGGACATTATGCACAGCCCGCAGCCGTCGCATTTATCCTCATCGATTTGAACTATCTTGCGTTTGACCTTCTCCTCAATCTTACCCATTGTCCGACCTCCATATTATTTCTTGAGTTTCTTATACATATCCGTGCCAAGGCACTGTTCGGCGTACTGGCAATATTCCGCGCAGGAGTTGATATTATTGAAAACAGGTTGCCCGCAGGATGGGCAATCTACCTTCATATCGACGGAAAACAATTCCACATCACCACCACACTGCGGACACTTCTTTATTTTGATTGTAGGTGTAGTCACACCCAGAGCGCCCGGGCACTTAAAACGCGGGTACATATTAAGATTTTAAATGAAAAACGAAGGAGACACTATGATTAATATCACCTTTGAGAGTTATTAAATATTCGAGAACAACTATATTGATCCAGACTAAATTCGTATCTAAAATTTATGGCCCGGTTTGCTGCATTTCAAAGGCTTACCACATTGATTCATAAAATGCCTCAAACGAAGAACGATTCATCTGTACTCGTAAAGGTATTTAACCTCTCCTACACACCGCAAGTCTACCAATAGTTTTTCTCCGGGTGAGCCATCGGGCACGGTGTAACTGAAGTCCTTATCCCTCACATTATCAGCGATGGGCTTTGCTCTAAATGGCTCCTCGTCAATATCCTTGACTTTATAAATATATAACGTAATATAGCTTTCCCCCGTATCAGCTAAACAACTGCCTTTCGTACTCTTGGTCAATGCGTAACGGCCGGGTGGCAGGAAATCCGGGAAACTGGTCCAACTGCAGGTACAGTCTTCCTGGTAGTCTCCATTCGTATATATGTAAGCACTTGACCCGTTAGCATTTGTTATCGTACCTCCATGAACCACGCCGCGTGTTCCGAAGCCAACTGTATTAACCAGATACCAGCCGCGTCCTGTAGACGAGGCTGCCGGCTCTGATATGCGCAGGTCCAGCCCGGCCTCAGCCTGCTGCGGCTGGCCGCCGGCGCCTGTCCAACGGGCTACCAGCTTGAGCTTGTACTGTCCCGCCACGGAGAAGTTCAACGGAATGCTTTCCCCCTGCCCCAACACACGGTCTCCCATAGACCACGTGTAAATGGCATTCGCAGGTATATTTTCCCCTGCAGCCACAAAGCGGTAGGATGTCTTAGGTTGGCCTTTGCCTGCCTCTATGTCCGGCGGCGGAATTATGGCCAGAGTAATAGCCGTATTAGCTACCTTAAATGAAGCACTTGCCTGTGTCCACTGCTCTTTTTTATCGGTTCCCAGCCATTTGGCAATCACCATTATTTCATAATCTCCGTCTTTGAAGAATCCTACGTTGGCTACAGCCTCGCTCCCGTCCTTTCCCTGCCCGGTCATTATTAATTTTTCGTTTAAATACCATTCATAAGTGGTAGTGTCTACGGGTATTCCCGTTGATTCAGCATAAAAACTATTCGGTTTTGTAGGATCGAGCGGTTGGCCAGGTGCCGGGGGTGGCAGCTTTATGCTGAGAACTGGTGCTGCATCAAGAGGGTTAAAAGTATCCCTGGCTTCTGCCTTTTGCGTGGCTGTTCCTCCGGCAGCAGTCTTCTCGACCCAGGTTGCCACTACGTAGAATTTATAAGTATGTCCAGCTTTAAAATAGTTTGCTTTGGTAGTTACGGTCTTTTTATCATTTCCCTGAATAACCTGGGTACCATTTATGGACCAGGTATATAATGCACCTGGCGGAATATTGGTTGGATTGGCTTTGAATACGTAATCTTTGTCTGCAGGACCATCCGGCGGCATATCCAGTGTTAATGTAGGTCCTGCATTTACATGGTATGTCAGCAGCTTCAGGCCCAGAAGAGTTTGCCCTTCGCGTAATGAAACGATGATATCATAGTCACCGGCATCACTATATGTGTAGGATATACTTGTCTCCGTACTCGGAGTTTTCTGGCTGCCCTGTCCCTTACCCAGTTCCCATGTGAATTCGCAATTTTCTTTGGGGATATATTTACCTGACGCTTTGAACGTAGTCTGCTGATTCTGAATACCCGGCGTTGGTGTGGCGGTTATCTGGTCGATAGTTGGTTCGCCTACCTCAAATTCCCTGGTGTCGCTCACATTTCCCTTGCAATCATTTTTTTCCCAATGAGCTGCAACTGTCACACTTTGTGATCCCGTATCAAGCATTTTATATGTTACATCTTTACCTAGGTCAGCGGGCCTCCCATCAATTTGATAAATGGCGCTGTCTGGAATGTTCTGTGGCTCAAAGGAGAAAGTATAATATTCATATAAAGTACCTTTTTCACCTTCTTTGAGCTCTTTTGGCCCTTTCAGGACTATCTTGGGCTCTCCAATTTGAACTTTATAGCTGGCATCCTTTGATTGAGTAGTCCCGCCGGTTTGCCAGGTAGCCTTTACAGTAACCGGTATACTGCCGTAGTTCTTGAAAATGTATGCAATCGAATCCGAATTGCCGCCGGCTTGTGTACCATCTATAGTCCATTCGAACGTTGTTCCGGGTTGTAAGGACTGTGTATCACGGAATTTAGCCGAAAAAGTGTATTCAGTACATACTTTGCCCGTGCCGTCTTTGGGCAGACTGCTTTCGATGTAAAGTGATTCACCCTCGACAGAGAATGCCTTGGTCGCCTGCAGCCGCCTGCTTTGCAAATCACCACCCTTCCAATCAGCCGTTACGGTAACTTCATATTCCTTACCCGGCTGAAAGGTTTTCTCGCGCACAGTAAAGGATGTTTTCTTTATGCCCTCATCCATTTTTTGCCCGCCTATATACCAGGCATAAACAGCAGCGGACGGGATATTATTTGGTACTGCGGTGAATATGTTTGGCTTAAAGGGGTCCAAGGGCAGGCCTGCTGTGGATGCAGGTGCCGGGAGTATTACATCAAGAGTGGGTTCATCCTGGATTTCGAAAAGCACCTTATCGGAGGCTACAATTTTGCCCCCCTGGGTATATTGCACTGCGACAGTCTTTTGTCCCTTGGATTTAAATTCATGAGTTACAGTTTCCTGGTCTTTATAAGTAGCCACAGCCTCGTCCGTACCGCCGGAAAAAGTCCATTCCATTTTGGAACCCGGGGGTATTTTTTCCGGCCGGGCAATGAAGGTGTACGGTTGTTCTACATAGCCTGTACTGCCCGGAGGCCTTATAGTCACGGAGGGCTTATCCGCTGTTATTTTCCACCACCCTTCTTCGTAAGCTTTTTGTCCCTTTTCATTCCACATATACCCCCTGTTTAAACTCGCAAAAGGATTCTTTCGGAGAAATGTGGGGTGGTATAAACGGGGTGAGACATCCTGCAATGGCTTTATGCCCTCGTTATTGTCATAGTAATAAGGCTTTCCTTGATAAACAAACTCTACCCAGGCGTGTTCCGCCCATCCCTTTTCGCCATTGATCTCCCCATCTACACCATAGGCTTCCACGCCCATTCCCCTGAGCATGCTTAGCACAGCATTTGCTACACCGGTGCAATCACCTCTCATCCCCTTATTAACAAAAGCGTCAGGTTTATCCCAATTGGTGTCTGAACCTGCCACCAGTTCTTGATAGTTAGGATATTTTGCTTGGCTAGGTTGATCTTCCTTCTCCTTAAATCCAATCTGCTTGTATCCGGTGTCGTTTATTATTTCAGGATTAAGTTGCCCGGGGTGCTGCGGGTCTTCCAGAGGAACCCATTCTTTTGGTGGTATATGATATGTCACTGAGCCGCATTTCGGGCACGTATATTTAGTCTCCGACTGCCCTCTTTCCCATGTCTGTTGCTTGTTGCGGGAAGTTAATTTAAAACCACAATTACTGCAGACTGGTTGTTCCGCGCCTTTAGGGATACCAGCCTTTGCAGCATTGGCTTTAACGGTATCATTGTCAGGCGTTACAAGTTCACCTGTCGCACCACGGACCCGCGGGTCGGGCGAGAAATTTTGATGATAAGCGACATATGCGGTAAGAAGAGCAGTAGCACCGAAAATAAGTGCTGCCCCCACTGGGGATCCAGGAAAATCGGTCGCCGAGATTGAAACCGTACCCTTTTGGGCGTCTACAACCCCGCCGGCCACAATCCAATTTTTCCCGTCCCAGTATATCATTGTGATATCTTTAGCTTCGACATCGTTTGGCACCAATGTTTTATCATAGGGTATGGTGATCTGGACCGGTTTATCAAACTGAATGCCTGCAGGGCCAACGTCGTACACTTTACCCACGGCCAGTGCCATAGGGGGCGGTTCGCTGGTTTTCGCAACGTAATATTCCGGCGGCAGATGAATATATTCCTTTACAACTATCTCGGTATCTGATTTGGCCGCCCCCGAAGGTACTTTAACCGACATGCCTTCAGCCTGGATAGTTGCACCCTTTTCTTTGGTGGCCTTTGCCGTCCAGGTGTTATCAGCCGGAACATTGATCTCGGCAGGCCCTGCGCTCGTAAGTTTAACGACAGGGATTTGTGCGGTCGGTACAACGGCAGCGAATATTATGATAAAGACCATAAATATTTGTACCAGAGTCATCCCGATTCCTGTGAACAACATGTGAAGGGCTGTTTTAGGTGAGCTGTCCTTATTAGGCAACCAGGATATCAGCCCGCCGATCCAGCCCAGTACCACAGGCGGTATCCACCAGGCCCAGTTTATGCCGGTGTCTGCGGTTTTGGCACCAGCTGCGGCCGGATTTTCTGCCGGTGCCTTCGATTCTACGCTCTTGTTCGACTGTAATGCAGGCGCGGTCTCGATTTTTTCTTTCTTCTCAGGTGACGAGGTCTGAGCCGCGACCTTTATCGAAGTAGCGGTGTCTGCTGCCGGAGTTATTACTGCCGTAGCAGAGAGCTTGTCAACGCAGGCCTGGCAGTAGGTTTTACCCTCAATTTCTTTGTGACAGGCGCTGCAGACCAGTTCGCCGCAATTTACACATGCACCAACCGCTTCCTTGCTTGCATGACGATAACATCTTGACATCTCCGCTTCCTCGACAAATACGATTGTCTCAAAATTTTGATGTATTATATCCTAATAAAAACGAAATGATAACTGTTTGTGCCGGTCTGTCATCACATACAGGTTATATCCTGAATTATTCAACAATCTTCCCGGCTTCTACCTATCGTCCCGGTGATACGGGCTGGCGCACCTTCCACCGGTTTTGTATAGAAGCGATGCTGCCTATCAACGAAGATGTAGACACAGCAAATATTACTCTCCGAAACGTTGCAGCAGTTTAAACAATGCCTCCGTACCGAACTCCAGCGCCTTCACCGGCACACGTTCATCGGCGGCATGGAAGAGGCTCTCGAAATTAATATCGGGAGGTAATTTAAGCGGGGTGAAGCCATATGTCTGAATGCCCAGCCTTGCGAAGAGCCGGGCGTCGGTGACAGCCGGGAAGAGCATGGGAGTGGGTGTGCTGCCCGGGTCGCTTTCTCTTAATATGTACGCCAGCGTGTCATATAGCCCCATATCCGCCTCTGGCATGCCGCCACCGAAATATAACTGCTCATACTCAATATCGCTGCCCGACAGTGACTTGAGCTCCGTTATCATATCGTCAGGGGCAAAGCCCGGCAGCAGGCGGCAATCAAGGTCGATGGAAACCTGGCCCGGGATCTGGTTAAAACTCTCGCCGGCGCGGATGCCGGTGGCGGCCGCCGTATTATGCAGGATGGGGTCGAACATCCTCACCTGCGAGCCAAGCGTATCGAGCACGGAGTTGGTCAGGGCCGGGATAAGCAATTGCATAACCGTTTGCTTGAGAGGACTGGGAAGTCCCTCTGCTGTATAGCGCACCTGCTCTTTGGCGACCGGTGTAATATGCACGGGCAGGCGGTGCTCGAGGGCATTCAGGAAGCGTGACAGCCGGGCCATTATGCCACCGCGTACCGGCCAGGCGCCGTGGCCGCCCGTACCCCGTATGGTCGCGAGCAAACCGCAACCCTGCTTCTCGGCTACCATTATGGGATAGAAGCGGCGCCGCAGAATATGGGTTGTATAACCGCCGAATTCACCGATGGCGTATTTAACGTCCTGGAAAAGCTTAGCATGGCTGCTTACCAGGAACTCAGCGCCGCAGGCGCTGCGGTTCTCCTCATCGCTCAGCATGGCCAGTATCACGTCGCCGGCGGGAATCAGGCCCTCAATATTGGCGCGCATCATGGTTGCCAGCATCATGGCGATAGCGCCTTTCATGTCCAGCGCACCGCGGCCCCAGACATAACCGTCCAGTTCCTCACCGGCGAAGGGGTTAAGCCTCCATTTCTGATTGGCCGTGGTAACCACGTCGATATGGCCATACATCAGGAGGGGCGGCGCCGAACCGCGGCCGGGCACCCTGGCTATGAGGTTGGGACGGGATGGATCCATGGCCAACACGGTGTTCTGTACGCCGGCCCAGTCCAGCAGGCCTTTGATGTAGTTAATGCAGGCTGCCTCGTTGCCGGGCGGGTTGACCGTGTTGTGGCGGATAAGGTATTTAAGTATCTCGGCAGGCCTGGTGTAAACAGGGGCTCCTTCGTCTGCCGGCGACCCGTTCATCGGACTCCTCCTGTGCAAAACTCGGCGGCCATTTTCATTTGTGAACTATCAGCCCCATTGTAGTAAATAGCAGCTTTGAAGTCCAGCTTTACCAGGCTGTTCAGGAAGAGCGATGGGTTGGCCTGCATAGATTGACTTGTTGCAGGTGGCAATTTATCATTACCCGCAGTGGCCAAAATTAAAATATCCAAGCTTAAAGACCTCCCCAATGATTTAAGGGTCGCTATATTCCTGGTCTACAAAGCTATCACGCGGGGCAACAAGTACACCCTCATCCTCACCATCCTCGTTACCACCCTGGCCTTTATCAACATCATATTCACGTCCTCCATCATGAATGGCGCGATCAGCAAAGCCTACCAGCAGGCCCAGGAAAACTACGTATCCAATATTGTTATATTGCCGTCCGTGGATGAGAAATATGTAACACAGGTTCAGCAATTGAAGACCCGGATAAATACCCTGCCGGGTGTGGTGAGCTGCAGTTCACGCTATGCGCAGTCGGGCATGATAAGGTATGACCCGGATAAAGACAACCTGGATGTACGGGAGAAAGCCTGGAATATTAAGTCCATTAATCCCGACGAAGAGGTCAAGGTGACGAATTTGCAGAATTACATGGTAGCCGGCAGGTACCTCGAAGAGAATGACCGTGACCAGATAATCATGGGCAAGGAGATATCAGGAGGTTATGGCGCAAGCTTCCAGATATCCTCGCTCAAAGGCGCCCGGGTGGGAGATGAGGTCACGGTTGCCTACGGTAACGGCGTTCAGCGCACTTACAAAATTAAGGGAATCTATAACACATATTTCCCGCTGGCTGATCTCAACGTCTTTGTGACCGAGAAGGAGATGGAGTCGGTCCTGGGCATCCACAACCGGGCTTCGGAAGTGCTGATTAAAACCGACGGCTCGGTGCCCGAAAGGGTTTATATCGACCGCCTGCGCACGATGGGCATTGAGAAGGAGCAGATCAACGTCTGGATGGATTTCATCGGCTATATCAGCGGGTTGACGCAGACATTTGATATCATCAAAGGAATAGTTACGACAATTGGCCTGCTGGTGGCCGGGGTTACCATCTTCATTGTCATCTTTATCGCTACCATCAACCGGCGCAGGCAGATAGGGATACTCAAGGCCATCGGCATGAAAGAGCGCATTATAGTTATGTCCTATGTATTTCAGGCAGCATTCTATGCCTCGCTGGGTATTATTGTGGGGGAGATAATAATCCACGCTTTCCTGATACCGTATTTTATTCAGAATCCCCTCCCCATGCCCATCGGCATGGTCAGCCTGGTGCTGGTCAGGCAGGATATGATATTTGGTATTGTCAGCATGATAGTGGTCAGCATGGTTTCGGGCTTCATCCCGTCGTGGATGGTTACGCGTCAAAATATCATCAAGGCTATCTGGGGATAAGACAATGGGCATTATTGAAGCGGCTGGATTGCGGAAAATATTTGGAGGAGAAGTGCCGGTGGAGGCCCTCAAAGGCGTTGACCTGGTCATTGGCGAGGGGGAATTTGTGGGTATCATGGGCCCCAGCGGCTCCGGTAAATCTACACTCCTGCATATGCTGGCGCTGCTGGACGACCCCACCGCAGGCAGGGTAGAACGCGTTGGAGAATGTCTACTTGCCCCTGATGATGCTGGGGGCGCCAGCCAAAGATTATGAGAAGGAAGCGCTGGAGATGATGGAAACGGTAGGGTTGGGCAAGCGGGCCAAGCACCTGATAAGCCAGATGTCGGGTGGTGAGCAGCAGCGCGTGGCCATCGCCCGTGCGCTGGTCAACCGCTCAAAGATCCTCTTTGCCGATGAACCCTGCGCCAATCTCGATACCAGGAACTCGGAGATCGTCATGAAATTGCTGCGCCAGCTCTGCGATGAGCGCCGGCAGACTATTGTCATGGTCACGCACGAACCTGAGCATCGGCAATACATGGACCGTATCTTGTGGATAAAGGACGGGGCCATTGACAGGGAGGAAAAGTGCCGCGGGTAACGGCTGTATACGTTTGTGCTCTGGCGAAATAAAGTGATTTTATGCTAATTAATAAACCAAAAAGCCTGCCGCGATTGTAAAGCGCGGCAGGCTGTAGCTTGGCTCTGATTCAATGTTTTAGTTATATTTGGTCAATTCACCCGCCAGCACTTTCTTGGGCAGCGCCCCCACCTTGCGGTCGGCTAATTTACCGTCCTTGAATATGAGCAGCGTCGGGATGGCCTGCACCTGGTACTTCATAGCCATATCCTGGTTCTCATCGGTGTTGAGCTTGCCGAAAGTAACCTTGCCCTTGAGGTCGGTTGCCAGTTCGTCGATGACAGGCGACATCATGCGGCAGGGTCCGCACCATGGCGCCCAGCAATCCACAACCAGCGACGGGTTGTTCCTGATGGCCTCTTCCAAATTCTTGCTGTTAAGCTCCAGCACGAGCCCTTTTTCGTTTTCCATATTAATCTCCTTTATTAAGCACATATTAACTGTGTTTAAATTATTAATTGTATATATTGTAAAGGCAGCGGTTGAAATGGAAAATGATTTTAGTCACCTTGCGGGCGCACCTGAAGGTACGCCCAAACGGGGCGGCTTTCTATCCGTCCGGGCGGCCGATCTCCCCGGCGATCAGGACAGCAAGCTGATTTTCACTTTGCGGGCTGCCATCCAGGCTTTCACCGGCGATAATGAGGTGGCGTTTAGCCTGCGATTTATACTCTTCCTTGTCGGCGCACGAGCGGCGGCAGCCGCAGAGTATTACCAATAGATCAAGTTCCTTCGTGTTGAAAGGAAAAAACTGGATGTCCTCCCTGCTGGAAGTGAGCTTGCGGACCTGCCCGGCCAATGAGGAGAGGTCGATCTCAGGGTTACAAGAACCGCAGAATTTAAGCGCTATTCTAATCGGCCGCCTGCCCTGCGGGTACTGGGTCAACAGACAAAGAAAGGCTGCTCGCCGATCTTGGCCAGTTTCTCCGCCAGTTTCTTCTTGCGTTCAAGGCTGCCCCGCCTTTCGATCATGATTTTCTGCGCCTGAGGTGAGCCGGCGCCGTGCATGGATTCGGCCAGCGCCGTGCCGCAGGTCATGGCGTCGATGAGCCTTATGAGACGGATGCGTGTCTCAGCCGGCACGTCCGCGACACCTTTCATATACTTGTCAACCCATTTGCCGGTAACCGGGTCATGAAGGTCGAACTCGCTTGGCATGGTCGCCAGCAGTCCGCCGGTTATATCGTGAGCCAGGCGGGCTACCTCGTAGACGTTGCGCGTGACGTTGAGCTTGGTGATATTGGCAAGAAGGGGGTCTGCCTGGTAGCAGCCGGCCGGCTGCTGGAAGCCCTGGCAGGAGCAGGCGATGGAGCAGCAGTAGATGGTCTCGGCCAGGTGTATCATCTCGGCCAGCTTGTCCTTGACGTGTGAGGCCTTGCTGGTGCCCTGCGCCTGGGTGAGAGCGTAAACGGCCCCGACCAGCACGTCGGCCAGGCCGCCCTTGCAGCCCCCGTAGTTCTGCCTGTGGAAGGTGGCGAACCGCTCTACCAGCTCCCCGGCGAAATCGTACTCACCGCACATGAAGACATGCTCATTGGGAACGCAAACCTTGTCGAAGACGATAAGTGCTTCGCCGCCCACGCAGCCGTACTCGGCATTGCCCTGGTCCATGGAGCATTCACACTTGCGGGTATCATTGGATTGCCGTCCGAAGATGTGCAACAGGCCGGGGGCATCGATAGGAACGTAGAAGGTTACGGCGTAGTCCTTATCCTCCGCGCGCATAGCCGCAGTGGGCATGACTAAGTGGCCGTGGGAATTAACCGCGCCCGTGATGTGCGCCTTGGCGCCGGAGACGATAATGCCGTCCTTCCTCCTCTCAATAACATGTACGTAGAGGTCGGGGTCCTTCTGCTGGCTGGGAGAGAGGCTGCGATCGCCCTTGGGGTCGGTCATGGCGCCCGAGGGCATAAGGTCTTTGCCCTGGATCATTTTCACGAAGCTCTTGAAGCGCTCATGGTAGCCGGTGCCGTATTTCTTGTCGATATCGTAGGTTATGGAGTAGGTAGCGTTCATGCCATCGAAGCCCACGCAGCGCTGAAAGCAGCTTCCCGTCTGCTGGCCGATAGCGCGCAGCATCTTGACCTTCTTGATCAGGTCGTCGTGGCTCTGGTGGATGTGCGTGAAGCGGTTGATCTTCTCGCCGGTTAAATGGGATTTGGCCGAGCAGAGCTCCTCGAACTCGGGAGCCAGTGCCATTTCATATGTTAAGGCCGCGGCGTTGACGTGCGGTATAAACGCCGGGTGAGTGGTGACGTTGTCGATTTTCTCCCCCATGTAGTAGATCACGGGATTGATCTTCTTGAGGCTTTCCCTGTACTGCTTGCCGGTCATCTGTGCCATATTAAATCCCTCCGCTTAGTAAATAGTAATGCGTGCGAAAAATTTGCCTCTGAAATAATTATTATACAACAGAGGGGGCTATCTTTTGATGTTGCCCGGCAGGATATAGATGTATGGTTTGCGCAGTATGTATTTGTGCAGCCAGCGGTCGAAACGGCGCAGAGCCAGGAAAAGCACCCATATGGTCTTGTCCTCGCTGTAATAGGCCTCAATCTCTTTCCCGGTCAGTGGAGCGATGCCTAGGGACTTCCCCTCTGTAGCGTAGAAATCGTTAGCAGCCTCTACCAGCGGGGGAACCAGTTCCGGACGCTGCTCCTTGTAGAAATTGGCGATCAGGTCGATGGTCACCAGGCGGGCATGGTAGTAACGGGTCATCACACCCTCCAGGAACAGCCAGCGGATGAGCCAGCGCAGAAAAGTGGGAGCACTGCGCAGGAAAAGCTCGGGGTCGAGCTGCTCCTTGCCGTCCTTCTTCATCAGCGGCGTGCTGGTGTCGAAATAGAGCAATTTATTGCTTGAGTTTATCCGAGGGCTGGCCGGGTCGAATCCGGCGACGGACCAGTTGGATATCTGCCCGTCGATGCCCACTGCGCGCTCAGGGTTGGCCTGGTTGAACGCCCACAGCTTCATCAATTCACGCAGGACGCACAGAAAAAGTGTACGTATATTATCTGTGTCCAATTTATGAATGATGCGGTTGCCGATGGACTCGCCGGGCAGTTTACGCTGGAGGTCGAAAGCTATGATGTTGCCTTTAGCCGTGGTGAACCAGGCGAAGCCGTATTCGGGGACGCTGATGCCGATTTCATCATTCAGGACGGCGTTGTATTCGTTATAAATGCGCTCATAGTGGCTTACCTCGTCCTCTGTCTCAAAGATGGGCATGCGCTTGCAGGCCAGGTCACGGGTGGATGGGCTATCTATCTCGAAGATGGTGCTTATCTCCCCGTATCCCAGCACCCGCGCCGGTATCCGGCTTTTTTCCGGGTGGGCCGGGTCCAGTCCGCTTTCAAACTGTTTGAGAAGTTCAATATCTACGTGCACTGCCGCCTCCTTTTTTTAAGAAAATCACAGTCCCAGGAATGCTGCGGTATCGGAGAGCGCTCCGTCCACTCCCTCAAGTATCTCATGCGCGGTTTTTTTATCGATGATAAGGGGCGGAAGGAGCTGGCAAACGCGCTTATCGTTGTTGGCATAGATGGCCAGTATGCCGTGGTCGTAACAGGATTTGGTCAGGATGGGCCCGCAGGTATCATTGACCATCTCGATGCCCATCATCAGGCCGAGCTGGCGCAGGCCGGTCAGTATATTGGGGTGCTTCTTTTTAAGTTCAATGAAACCGTTCTTAAATATAGCCGCAAGCTCGTTGACGTTGGCTAAAAACTTAGGTCTTGAGGACTCGTCCAGCACGGCTGCGGCTACCGGGCAGCCGACCTCGGCCCCGCCGAAAGTGGAAACGTGGATAAAAGGATTCTGGTGGAAGAAGCTTTCATACTCTTTCCTGTAGCAGGTCGCGCTCATGGGATATATGCCGCCGGAAAGCCCCTTGCCGATGACGATGATATCCGGTACTGTGCCGAAATGCTCAATGCCCCACAGCTTGCCGGTTCGTCCCAACCCGGTCTGCACCTCGTCGATGATGAGCAGCGCTCCCTTCTCACTGCAAACCTTACGCGCATTCTTGAAAAAATCGGCCTGCGGGACGGGCATGCCCAGTGTAGCCGGGATGGTTTCAAATATAACCGCTGCCGTATCTTTATCGACAGCCTGCTCCAGCGCCTGCACGTTATCGAAGGGGACCTGCAGGAAGCCGGGTAGATTGGGACCGAAGGGGCTGCGGTATTGCTCGTCACCCGTGGCCAGCGCGAAGCCGGTATGACCGTGGTAGCCGCCGATGGCGGAGACGACCCTGTGCCTTCCGGTATAACCCCGCGCCAGCTTGATGGCAACGTCTACGGCCTCCCCGCCACCCACCCCGAATACCGTGCAGGAGATATCGCCCGGCATCAGACCGGCCAGCTTTTCAGCCAGTAGCGCCCGCTGCTCACTGATGAGGTGGTGATTGCCGATGTCAAGTTCCTTAAGGCTCTCCTGGAGGGCTTTAATCACCATAGGATTGCGGTGGCCGAGGTTGAAAACACCCCCGTTGCTGTGGCAGTTGATCAGCCGCTTGCCGCTGACCGCGTCCCACACGTACGGCCCTTCACGCCTGCCGAAGATGAATTCCATGTCGTAGGCTTTGAAGGTCTCGGCCTTGCCCGGTGACACGTACTCGGCAAACCGCCTGACAATGGTTTCCTTGCTGTCTTTCCCTATATACTTCATGACGGTCTCCTCACGAGCGTTTTAAAAAGAAGCCCGCACCTCAATGTGCGGGCCCGGAAGCCAGGTTAACCAGTGCTTTGAGCAGGGCGGCGACCACGCCCCTGGTGGCCTCGTCCGTCAGCTTGCCCTTATCATCGAATTTCTGTCCCGCAAATGTCACGAAGACTTCGGGTTTGGACACCGCTACCACGTCGAGGAAGAGCAAAGTCTGCCTGAGATGGTACTGCGCCCGGGACCCGCCCAGCATGCCCGTGGACGCGCTCATCAGTGCGAGGGGTTTGCCCGGCCAGGCGCTGTCCCCGTGCGGCCTTGATGCCCAGTCCAGAGCATTTTTCAGCACGCCCGGCACCGAGTAGTTGTACTCCGGCGTGGCGATAAGTATGGCGTCGGCCGCTCTTATTTTTGCTTTAAATTCCCTGACCCGCCCGGGCGGGTCGGTTTCCAGGTCCTGGTTAAACGGCGTGATGCCCTCGAGGTCGAAGATCTCCAGGGCGGCGCCGTCCGGCAACAATTCAGCGGCAGCCCTCAGCAGGGCTTTATTATACGAGCCCTTCCTCAGGCTGCCGGCAAAACCCAGTATATTTACCACTGCCCCCATAGCGCACTCCTTTATATACGCATCCTGCGCCTTTTAAGGTGTAAGTAACAGCTTGTGCGCGGCGGCGGCGTTCACCTGGTCCCTGGTCCAGAGCA
>JAPLHK010000028.1:0-27539 GCA_026389715.1 Chloroflexota bacterium | reverse complement strand
CGGGTTACCGCTTTCGCCGGTGGCATTCATGCAAACGCTTTTCGGGATATCGCTGAGGTCGATTATCATGCGCATGGAAGGCATGGTCTGGGTTGTGAAGTTGCCCTGACTGACCAGCCAGCGAACGGCGTCGATGGCGTCAGTCGTACCGCCCGCCGGGTAGGGCCCCTTGTTGACCAGCGATTCGATCGGACCTATGCCGCTGGCGCCCAGGGGGTTGCTGACGAAGGTGGCGGTATGCAGGCTGCCCCACTTCCACAGGCTGCGGTCAGGCCCCAAGGCTGACACGGTAGCTTCGTAGCCTTCCTTGAAGGACCTGGTGAGTATATCATCGCGTGTCTCAACCTTATCCTTGGTATTGATATCATCCCACCATGTGTCGGTGGGATTTTGCAGCAGCAGGCTGATGGCCCACATATCCCTGTCGTCGCCATCCGGCTTTATCAGGGTGCCAAGCTGGTCGGAGAATGTGTTGTTGACCAATCTCATCCAGAATTCAGAGTAGAGGGCTGCCTGGGGGCTGTCGACATTGAAAGTGTAATCCCAGTTGACCAGCCAGTCCTTGGCGCTGATAAGGTCGGGATCGGTGAACTTGATATTGGCCAGGTAAGGCAATACTTCCCCTACGCTCAGGAGCTTGGTGTCGCCCTGCATTTTCTGGAACGTCTGTATGCTGTGCGGCGCGAGTTCTTTGATAAGCTGGTTAATGCGCTGGGCGCGGTAGCCGAAGTTCCACTCGTAGCCAATATTGTAGTTTAAATTAGGGTCAAGCTGTTGGGCCAGGAAATCGTAGTATTCAGGCGGTACTACGGCTTGGTTGGCGGTGACCACGTAACCCCGTCCCGGGTTATAGGCACGCGGCAGCAGGTCGTAGGGTATGTAGCCCTTCCACTCGTACTCGTTGGTCCAGCCGGGAACGGGCAGCAATCCATTGTCGTTTTTAGCGCGTATTGGAATACGGCCTGGCATCTGGTAGCCGATATTGCCCTTGGTATCTGCGTAGATCACATTCTGCGATGGGCAATCCCAGTATTTAAGCGCGTTGCGGAAATCGTCCCAATTTTTGGCCGTATCCAGGCCGTTGATGGCCATCATCAGAGTGCCGGGCTCCAGAGCTGTCCAGTGGAGCGCAAGCGGGTCCGTATTGTTGAAACCCAGGAACTTGGCTCCCGTCGGATCATACTTGTTGTCGTTGATGATAGGGCCGAGATGGGTCTCCCTGACTTTAAAGGTAATCGGCGCGGCGCCGTCGCCGAAATCGATGGTCTCGTTGCGCACGGTCATGTCCTGCCATTTACCGTTCCATTCGTATTGCAGTGGGTTGTCGGGATTTACCTTAATCTGGTAATGGTCATGCACGTCGGGATAGACGTTGGTAACGCCCCAGGCGATGTTGTTGTTATGTCCGATGATAATGCCGGGACTGGGGGAAAAGGCGAAGCCGGCGACGTCGTATGGCTGGCCTGTTCCATCGTCGGTGCAATGCAGGGCGATCTCATACCAGATGGAAGGCATCTGGATGCCGAGATGCGGGTCGTTGGCCAGCAGTGGCTTGCCGCTCTGCGTCATGTTCCCCGTGACCACCCAGTTGTTGCTGCCTATGCCGGAGGGGTCACCCGCAAGCCAGGTAAGGTCCGGTTTGAAGTTAGCGAAAGCCGGTCCTTGATAAGCCGCGTGATTACCGGATGAGCCGGTTGTCTGCTGGGGGGCGGCATTGCCGGATACGTCCATAGCCTTGATGTCCTCGGATTGTATGATGGTGGGCTTCTTGCCATACCCCCACGCGGGTGTCTGCCATTTGTCGGCCATCTCGGCGCCCAGCAGGCTGTAAAGCTGTGAGCGGACTATTTCTTCGTCACCGCTATATCCAAGGTCCCAGGCCATCAGCTTGGCAAAGGCCAGGGTATCCACGGGAGTCCACGGCTCTATCTTGAATTTGACTCCCGTTAGCGCAAGTATGCTGTAATTCACTGAGAGCTGCTGCGGACTGCGGTTAGAGATATAAGCGTTAACCCCCTGGGCAAAAGCATCAAGGAGGGCGCGATTTGCGGTAGAATAACTTGCATATTCCTTTTCAGCCACTTTGGTCCAGCCCATGGTGCGCAGGTAGATATCGGAGGAAACCAGACTGGATTTTTTCCCGGTTAACTCTTCTATTCTGCCGGCGCAGACATGGCGGAAGAAGTCCATCTGCCACCAGCGGTCCTGCGCCTGCACGTAGCCCTGTGCGAAGGTCAGGTCGTGTATATTATTGGCATAGATATGCGGTATGCCGTTGGAATCACGGATTACCTCAACTTTATCGAATAAGCCGTTGACCTTAAGATTGCCGTCAATTTTAGGCAGGGGAGCATTGTTAACATAGTTGAAATAGCCGATGCCTCCGCTGCAGAGTATCACGACGATGGCGAGGATAATTATAGACGTTACTAAAGCTTTCTTAGCCTTATTTTTCTTAGGGGGGGTTTTAGCGGTTTCTTCCTTTTTCTCCAAGATATCCTCCTTACAGGTATATTTCGCTTCGGGGATGAAGCTTGTCAGGCCACGCCCTTTACCGTTCAGATATTACGCTTAAACGTTCCTGCCGTCAAAGAGCGTGCCGGATAGTGACAGCGACTTTTCAGGTGATCCTTTGCTGTACCAGCAGAAAGTCAGCTCATTTTCTCCCACGAAAGGCCGGGCCGAGATATCGAACATGCCGATAACAGCTTTGGGACGCTGGGATTCGCGCTGAAAATAGGGGTAATAGACGATGGTGGAGCATCCCGAACCGAAGGGGGCAATCACGCCATTGGGCTCTTCCTCATCGAAATTGGCAAGCGTGAAAAGCCCGGCGAGCACATCAGGTTCGGCGAAGAAGATGACGACCTGCGGGTCGTCGGACTCTTCCAGCTTATCCCAGCGTTTGAATACGATATAGCGGCAGGGCGCCTGGAAAGGCTTCTGGTGCTGCATGGCCTGGTTTACCAGCCCGGGAGACTTTTTATAGCGCTCGCCCTCCAGCTTGCCCGGTATACCGCATGAGAGGAAATACTCGAAGTTAGGCATGACCTTCTGGGCAAATCCCAGGTACCTCTTTCCCCCGAAGCAGCCGATGGCTTCGGAAGTGAAGCTCATGGACTTGCCCTGCCTTACTTCTTGCAAGGCCGCGATGATGCATCTGTGCACCGAGCCGGGCTTTACCACTTCGGCGCGGCCTTCATCGTCTGTATAGTAGAAAGTTATCGGCAAATCGGCATTTCCGAAATATTTCCTCCATTTTTTAACAAAGTTATCCCTGACGGCTTTATCCATTTTTATGGTCTCCTTTGCTTAAGGGTTTAAGTTAAGCTTATGCGTTGTGCCTGCCTCCACCTGCTGGCGCGTCCAGAGCATGGGATGATACTGGACCTTGCTCCAGGGGATTAGCATATCACTGTACCAGGGATTGCCCGGGTGCCCGCTCTGACCGGTGGAATTCATACTGACCCCCTTGCTGAGGTCGCTCATATCTACAATTATACGCATGGATGGGATTAAGCGGATAGAGAAGTTACCATTGCTGGCATACCACTCGTTGCTGTCCACGCATTCGCTATTGCCTCCGGCGGGTACCGGTCCGCAATTGACCAGCGACTCAATGAGCCCGATGCCGCTGGCGCCCAGCGGGTTGCTGACAGGAGTCGCCTTATGCAGGCTACCCCACTTCCACTGGCTGCGGTCCTTGCCCAGCGCTGATACAGATGCCGCGTAGCCTTCCTTAAAGGAACGGATGAGTACCTCGTCGCGGGTCTCTTTTAGATCCTTGGTTGCAGGGTCATCCCACCAGGGATCGGAAGGGTTTTGCAGAAGCAGGTTGACAGCCCACATCTCTCTGTCCACACCGTCCGCCTTTGCGGCATCTCCCATTTTATTCTGGAAGATATTATTGTTCAGCTTCATCCAGAATTCGGCGTAAAGGGCGGTCTGCGGGCTATCCACGTTGCAGAAACGGTCCCACTTGAGCAGCCAGTCTCGGGCATCGCTGACATCGGCATCGTCGAACTTGAGCTTGGCCAGGTAGGGGAGCAGCTCGTCGGCGGGGATATATTTATTATCGCCCTGTATCGATTGATATGTAGATACCGTATTGGGCGCAAGTTGCTTGATCAATTCATAGATGCGCTGGCTGCGGTAGCCGTAAACCCATTTGTTGTACTTGCTGCCGAAGTTGGCATTAACATCGGGCCCGAGTTGCTGGTTGAGGAATTCATAGTAACCGGGTGGTGCGACCTCCTCGTTGGCCGCCACGATGAAGCCGCGGGATGGGTTATAGGCGCGAGGCATAAGGTCATAGGGCACGTAGCCCTTCCATTCATAATCGCTGGTCCAGCCCGGCGCGGGCACCTGGCCGGTGTAATTAGCAGGCCGGATGGGTATCTTGCCCGGCATCTGGTAGCCGATATTGCCCTTAGTGTCGGCGTAGATCAGGCTCTGGGAGGGAACGTCCCAGTCTTTCAGGGCGCTGCGGAACTCGTCCCAATCCCTGGCCTTACCAAGCGCAAGAATGGCCAGGGCGATGCGGCTGGGCTCAAGCGCAGTCCAGTGCAGGGACAGCGGGTCTTTATTGTTGTAACCGCTGGGTTCCCCTGTCTTGGAATCATATTTATTGTCGTTGGTGATGGGTCCGAGGTGAGTTAGCCTCACCATGATATTTATGGCAGGCTTGCCGTCGCCGAAGGATATCTTCTCCTCCCGCACCGTCATATCGCGCCACTTGCCGTTCCATTCATATTGAAGCGGATTATCCGGGTTGACCTTTATCATGTACTGGTCATTTACGTCGGGGTAAACATTGGTCTCACCCCAGGCGATATAGTTATTATGCCCGGACACGACACCCGGCATTGAGGCGAAGGTGAAGCCGGCTAAGTCGAAGGGTTGGCCTGTGCCGTCATCGGAGCAATGGAGGGCGACTTCGTACCAGATGGACGGCTGTTGTAGGCCAAGGTGCGGGTCATTGGCCAGTATTGCCTTGCCGCTCTGAGTCATACTGCCCGTGGCCACCCAGCTATTGCTGCCAGCTCCCGCCTGTTCCCCGATGAGCTGCTTCAGGCCGATAGACGGGTCCTCAAATGATTGCTCTGCGGTCATGGCGACCGGCTGTGAAGATATGGCGCTGACAGAAGGGGTAACCGGTGGAGCGGACTTTTCCAGCGTTTGAATATCCTCATCCAGGAGGATAGTGGGCTTTTGCCCGATGGGCCACGCCGGTACCAGCCATTTCTCAGCCATCTCTGCGCCAAGAAGGTTGTAAAGTTTAGTGCGTGTGATCTCCAGGTCGCGAGTGAGTCCAAGGTCCACGGCCATGAGCTTGGCCATGGTGAGCGTGTCCATCGCTGACCAGGGTTCGACCTTAAATTTCACACCTGTCAGGCCGAGGATGCTGTAATTGACCGATAGCTGGCCTGGCGAGCGACCGGCTATGTAAGCGTTCACACCTTCGGTAAACGCATCCAGCGGGGCGCGCTGGTCCGGTGTAAAGATGTCGTATTCCTTCTGGCAGACATCGTACAGGCCAAGCGAGCGAAGGTAGATATCTGTATTCACCAGGCTGGCTTTCTTTCCGGTAAGCTCTTCAATGCGGCCGCCGCAGGTCTTGCGGAAGAATTCCATCTGCCACCAGCGGTCCTGCGCCTGCGCATAGCCCTGCGCATAGAAAAGATCGTGCATATTCTTGGCATAGATATGCGGTATGCCGTTGGCATCGCGGATAATCTCCGCGCTGTCTTTAAGCCCCTTTGCCTGCAGATTGCCGTCAATTTTTGGTTGCGGGCTGTTGAGGATGGACAAATAATAGGCGAATCCTCCTCCGAACAGCAGCACAATAACAGCCAGCAGTACAATTAGAACGATCTTACCGGCTTTACCAATACTCCCCTTTTTCTTCACGTCAGCCTCCTTGCTATTTATTTTGTATGAGCGCGATGTTAGCTATATCCCAGGGAATATCAAAGATATTACCTTTTCAGGCATCCCCCGTCAATCACCGGCAGACGACCTGTTATGCATAAAACCGGGCAACTTTATCTAACGGTTCCCGGCTGGTGCGGAACTGATTGGCAGGATGTTTTTCATCGGCGTAGCCGATAGGAATGCCCAGCACCATCAGCTTGGAAGCCGGCAAGCCCAGCACCCTGCGCTGTATGTCGGGATAAAGCACCGGGATGATGGCCGGTATGGTTCCCAGACCGTGCTCGGTGGCCAGCAGCATGATGTCTTGCGCTACCAGGCCGCAATCGAAAAGGTTCCACATGTTCGTGCCGCCGTCCGCATGGTGGAAGGCGCTCTCGATCATAATGTAGATACAACTGGGAGCGCCCCAGAGCTTAAAGCCGAACTGCCCCCATTCGGCGCGTTTTTGCTTGTCTTCACGCGCTACTCCCAGCTTTTCCAGGACGCCGGCCTGGACGGCAGCGCGTCTCGACAGCCACGGTTCAGGGTATTGAAAAGGTATCGGTATGTCGAGTACCGGCATTTTGGTCGAGCTCTCTATATATGCCTGCTTTATCTCTTCCAGCTTCTTTCCGCTCACCACGGCGAACTCCCACGGCTGGCTGTTTGAAGCGGACGGTGACCGCAACGCACCCTCGACTATTTTCTTCAATATATCCTGCGGCACGGCGTCGGGTTTAAAAGACCTCACCGAGTGTCTTTTGTTGATGGCTACCAGTAGATCCATGACTGTATCCTCCTTAATATCTGAAAATCAACCTGACATTAAATAATAGCTCTAACCATGTTGGTGATACAATAATTATCACTAATATTTCGGTAAGGTGATAAAGTGAAGAAAATAAGACTTGGCAAAACCAACATGATGGCAACCAGGGTTGGCTTCGGTGGAATACCCATCCAGAGGCTTGGCGAGGATGAAGCGGTAGCAGTGGTCAGGAGGTGCCTGGACCTGGGAGTAAACTTCATCGATACCGCCAATGGCTATACAACCAGCGAGGGGCGCATAGGCAAGGCCATTGCCGGACGCCGGGAAGGCTTAATTATTGCTACCAAGACCCTGTCACGGAAGCCCGAGGGAATTGCCAAACACCTTGAGCAGAGCCTGACCCAGCTCGGGATCGAATATATAGACCTTTACCAGCTCCACAGCGTGAGCGATTTTGCCACGCTTGATTTCGTTCTCTCGCCGGGGGGCCCTATGTCCGCGCTGGAGGATGCAAAGAAGGCCGGGAAAATCAGGCATATCGGCGTTACCAGCCACCAGTTGGATGTGGCGAAGAAAGCCGTGGCCTCGGGCCGCTTTGAAACTATTATGTTCCCCTTCAATTTCGTCACGGATGAAGCGGCCGTTGAGCTTTTACCTCTGTGCAAGCAGCACGACGTTGGCTTCATTGACATGAAACCACTGGCGGGCGGGATGATCTCCAACGCAACCATCGCCTTTAAATACCTCTTCCAGTTTCCCGATGTCCTGACCATCCCCGGCATAGAGAAAGCACACGAGATAGAAGAGATAATAGGTATACTGGATGGTCCCCATGCGCTGACCGGGGCGGAAAAAGACGAGATGGCGAGGCTTAAGCAGCAATTAGGCACCCGCTTTTGCCACCGTTGTGATTACTGCCAGCCCTGTAAGGAAGGCATCGCTATTTCGACCGTTATGACATATCCCAGCCTGGCGGCGCGGTTGCCCTCCGAGACACTATATAGCGGCTTCTGGGGGATTTTGATGGAGAAGGCGGCCGCCTGTTCCAAGTGCCATGAATGCGAGGAAAGATGCCCGTATCACCTGCCCATCAGCGACATGATCGCCGAATTCTATGAGCAGTATGAGAAAGATAAGATGAATTATCAGAAGATTACAGGGGCCAGGTAAAAGTACGCGTGCCGACAGCAAACACCACATCGACTGAACAGGTTTCCAATGACCCGACCGGGCTGGCACGTATATTTCGTGCCCTGCGCTACCGCAATTACCGCCTCTTCTTTATAGGCCAGGGCATTTCGCTCATTGGTACCTGGATGCAGCAGGTGGCCATGAGCTGGCTGGTTTACAGCCTGACCAACTCGCCTTTCATGCTGGGACTGGTGGCATTCTCTGGCCTGATCTGCAATTTTATCCTGGCCCCTTTTGCCGGCGTGCTCGTGGACAGGTTGAACCGCCACAGGATTCTGATTATCACGCAATCCCTTGCGATGTGCCAGGCCCTGGTGCTGGCGGCTGTGGTACTTACAGGCCACGCCGCCGTATGGAACCTGGTAGTCTTGAGCGCAACCCTCGGTACTATCAATGCCTTTGATATGCCGACCCGCCAGTCATTCGTAGTTGAAATGGTAGATGACCGGATGGACCTCGGCAATGCCATAGCTTTGAACTCGTCGCTGTTCAACAGCGCGAGGCTGATAGGGCCAACCGTTGCAGGGGTACTGGTAGCAACCATAGGCGAGGGGCTTTGTTTTCTGCTGAATGGATTGAGTTTCATCGCAGTCATCGCCTGCCTTCTGGCCATGACAATCACGCCCAGGGCAGCCCCTGTGGGCCAGGCTGATTTCCTCGCGGGATTGAAAGAGGGTTTCAGATATTCTTTCGGTTTCCTTCCGATAAGGTATATCGTACTGCTGCTGACTTATACCAGCCTGGTTGCCATGCCGTATCCCGTATTGCTGCCGGTATTTGCCAGGGACGTGCTCAAAGGCGATGCAAGTACCCTGGGCTTCCTGACGGCAGGCATCGGGACGGGCGCTTTGGTTGGCGCCATCTTCATGGCTTCGCGCAAGAATATTCTGGGAATTGGCAAAATCATAATAATCGCGGCCTTTTTGTTCGGAGCCGGCTTGATACTGCTTTCTTTCACCCGGGTACTGTGGTTCACCCTGCTTTCAATGGCACTCACTGGCTTTGGCATGGTATCAATGATGGCGGCCTGCAATACTTTTTTGCAAACCGTGGCCGATGATGATAAACGCGGGCGCGTCATGAGCTTCTATGTGATGGCGTTTATGGGATTGGCGCCCTTCGGCAGCTTGATATACGGTGCGCTCGCCAGCACGATCGGCGCTCCTCCGACGTTACTCATCGGAGGCATGCTGTGTCTGGCAGGCGCGGGTGTCTTTGCCTGGAAATTTACTTCAGAGAAAGGTCTGGTGCATGCAGCTTATGTGAAAAAAGGCATTGTCTCAGATCATGAGCGCGGGCAACAATGAGGACAAAAAACAAACGAAGCAAAGGCAGCTTCAAAAAGCTGCCTTTGCTTCCCCAATGTCAGCTTAAACGATTTCTATGCTTTGCCGATGCGGAACATCTTGGTGCCGCATTTTGCGCAGACGCCCTGGGTTGCCGGTTTGCCATTCTTCATCTTAATGGCCTTGGCATTTTTCATTTCCCTCTTGGCCCTGCACTTCATACAATAAGCTTCCATTAATTTACCTCCTATGTATTTGAATTTAGAATAGACCATTGTTTTAAGCTTGTCAAGTGGGCGGGCAGGTTCAAACAGCTATAAATCCCCAAAAAACACCAAAGTGATCGTAAAAATCATGTAAAATATCGTAAAAATTATGCAGGCGACTGTCGCAAAAAGTTCCCTATCACGGCATTGAAGGCGAATCAGAGTTAAAAATGGCATCCTTTTTCCGCAGGGAAATTGAGATTAAACCCTGATTTGTCCTTTGCCAGGAGAAGCCTCAATTCTCTATAATTGTGCACCTGGAATTAAATCGTAAGTAAAGCTTGAAACGCGGATGAATGTAATAGCGCTCGTAGGTATGCCGGGCTCAGGTAAATCCGAGGTTGCCCGGGTCTTTGAATCCGGCGGCTATCATAGGGTTAGGTTCGGCGATATAACCGATGAGGAAGTGAAAAAGCGCGGACTGAAATTGTCGGAAGAAAATGAGAGGGTGGCCAGGGAGGAACTCAGGAGGCAATACGGCATGGCCGCCTATGCTATTCTCAATTTGCCCCGCATCGAGTCTGCCCTGAAAAGATCAAACGTGGTGATTGATGGGTTGTACTCATGGGAAGAATATAAATTTCTCAAAGATAAGCTGGGCGGGGGCCTGAAGGTAGTGGCCGTGTGGTCTCCGCCGGCCCTGCGCCATGCAAGGTTAAGCAGCCGGCCGATGAGACCGTTGACTGTGGAAGAGGCGTCAGCGCGCGATTTCGCGGAAATCGAAAATGTTAACAAGGGTGGGCCGATAGCCATGGCCGATTTCACTATCAATAACTCTACGTCGCTGGACTCGCTGGTCGAACAGGCCAATAATATAATAAAGGTATTGAAGTGAAAGAGATAAAAAGGCCGTCGCTGGACGAGTACTTCCTCAAGATCGCCTCGGTGGTGGCTGAGCGGGCGACCTGCCGGCGGCATCATGTGGGCGCCGTAGCCGTCAAGAATAAACATATTTTATCGACCGGCTATAACGGCGCTGCTGCCGGGGTCAGGGACTGCCTTGAGCTTGGCTGCCTGAGAGATGAACTGAATATTCCGTCGGGCACCCGGCACGAGATCTGCCGGGGTATCCACGCCGAGCAGAACGCCATCATCCAGGCTTCCCTTCATGGCGTAAGCCTGGAGGGCGCCGCAATATATTGCACTCACTCTCCCTGCATACTCTGCGCCAAGATGCTGGCCAACGCGCGCATCAAGCGCTTCATAACCTTCGGCAAATATGCGGACGACGGCTTTTTAGACCTTTTCAAAGAGGCCGGCATAAAGTTCGACGTGCAGCCGAAGCCGCTTTTACAGATACAGAACCTGGATTAGCGGATAAAGATAAGCATATCGAGATGAGAGAATGTAAAACGGGTGAAAACAAGGCGGTATGCAATTGCACTTATGAGCCGTGCTCGCGCAAGGGCCTTTGTTGTGAATGCATAAAGTACCACAGGGAATCCGGCGAACTGCCCGCGTGCTATTTCCCGGCCGAGATAGAACGTACCTATGACCGGTCTATCCAGCGGTTTATTGCTCACCAGGGTAAAAAGCAACGCTGAGCTTTAGACTGGCCTATTCCCTACCCAAGCTTCCTCAGCTCTCGTAGGAGCGTTCCTTCAAGTGCGCCGTGGGATAAAACCTTGAGGCAACAGGCCGTTATACACGATTTTACGGCTTCCGGAAGTCCTCGCGGCCCAGCACCGTGAATATCAATGCCAGTAGACCTATGACGGGTCCGGTTATCACGGCGCCAATGGAGCCGGCGAGCGCCAAACCCCAGGCCTTTAATCTCAAGGCGTAAACACCGCCGACTATAGCCAGCACGCCGATGACTAACAGCGCTATGCCAAACGCTATACCCATACCGGGGAAAAACATGTGCGGCATTTGAGGAAAATTTCCTGCATATGGGCCGACCCCGGGAGCGGCCCCGGCAGCAGCATGGGCCGCTCTTACGCCGAGCACGCGCAGGGACATGAATAAACCGGCGATTATGCCTAAAGCGCCCGATACTATATCCAGAAGTCCGGCAACAACCGGCATCCACGGTTTTTGCATATTGTGCATCTCCTTTTTAGCGGATTCTACTTTATTATATGTCTATTATACGATTAAATTATTAAGAAATATTTAAGTTTGAAGAAAATTTATGTAAAATCCCACGAAATGTAATAGAACGAAAGTTCAGCCGGCGATAGTTGATTGAACAACACGCTGATTGATGTGCCGAATCACAATCTGACTTAGTGTGCATGTCACAGGAAAGGCGTATAATTTTAATACGGGCAGAAGACATATTCGTGAAGGTGAAGAGGGCGCATAGAATTTGAGGCAATAGTAACGAACAAAGCTAACGATGTGAGCTAAAGTCTGAAAATATGGGGGTGATACTATGGTAGCCAAAGCTTTTGTACTCGTCACCACGTCAGTAGGCCAGGCTAAAAAAGTACTCAACGAACTTAAGAAGCTCGACGGTGTCAAATCTGTGGATGCTGTTATGGGGCCCTATGATATCATCGCAGAAGTAGAGGGCGACTCCGTTGACTCCCTGGGCAAGCTTATCACCGGGCATCTTCACAAGGTTGAGGGCATTGAGCGCACCCTTACCTGTCAAACAATCCGCGTTACGTAGCAACGACTGTCAAGGGCTGTCTAAACTACTAAAGACTGCGGTCTTCAATCTATTGTTGAACAGGTAGTCCTGTGGTATAAGTATTGGGGCAGGTAAAAGGGGCGAAACTAAGAATTTGATAGCGATCGCCATGGCTCAGTATCTCGTTGAGGAATCTAATTTTTCACTCCACATTTGCTCGAGCATTTTCAGATCATCTATGAACTCATCCCGGGTCTGCTCTTTCTTTTTCTCGAGTGCCTCAAGTATCTCAAAGATAAACGCCTTCTCTCCAAACGCTGTCAAATCCTCTTTCAGTCTGTAGTCTAAACAAGAACCGGAAGAGACCATGAAATTGAAGCTGTTTTGCTTCGATTGAAGGTTAGTGGCATGGTCCAGCAAATACATCCCATTGCGTGTATTCGTTACTCTGTATATTCCGCCAATGATTTTCCCCTGCTTATATTCATTTATGAGTGTCTTTCTTCTATCCATAACCTGACCTACCTAAGTGTATCACCTTTTGAGTTAGAGCTGCTGCAAGTACAGCTTCTGGAGATTGGGTTTCCATTTTAAAGCCCCAGTTTATCGCTGATTCCCTGCATGGCTGTTAAAACGATATCCACATGCTCTTTTAGCGGTATTCCCAGCTCTTCCGCGCCTTTCTCAATTTCCTGGCGGTTCACCCCGGCGGCGAAAGACTTCGCTTTCCATTTCTTCATCACGGCCTCGACAGTGACGTCCGCCAGCTTTTTAGTGGGGCGGGTTAACGCTACCGCTACCACCAGGCCGGTGAGTTCGTCCACGGCGTAAATAGCCTTTTTCAGGTCTGTGTCCCTGACCGCGCCGGTATGATCGGCATGAGCAAGGACGCCCTCCGATAACTCATCCGCATATCCCTGGCTTTTCAACCACTCCGCGCCCTTGAAGGGATGGTCCTTGAGATCAGGGTATCTCTCGTAATCGAAATCGTGTAAAAGGCCAACTATTCCCCACTGCTCAGGGTCTTCGCCATAGCGGGATGCGTAAGCGCGCAGGGCAGCCTCGGCCGCCCAGGCGTGCTTTTTCAGGTTGACATTGGATACCCACTCGTTCATTATCCTTTCGGCTTCTTCATGATTGGGCCATCTGCTCATTTGCGCACTCCTTGCAGGCTGTAAATACACCCGCAGTAATTCTGCCGGTAAAGCTCCCAACTCCTCGCCTTCTCCATTGCCTTCTTGAAACCGTCCTTCTTCTTAAAATCCCTGGACATGAAATTGACTCCACCGATCTCCATACCTATACGGTTGATCTCAGACGCCGGTTTATGAGGGCTGATGGTCAGGGTGGAGGTAAAGGTGGAGGTAAAGGCATCGCACCCCCTTTCCCGCATAAAACTAAACGTCTTTTCAAGGCGCATGCGGTAGCAGATCGAACAACGCGCCCCGCCCTCGGGTTCGCCGCCCAATGCTGCTGTTGCCACATTCCAATTTTCAACGTCATAGGGCCCGGCGGCGAGTTCGAATTTTAACTTTTCCGCGGTGCGCCGGGCGGCCTCAAGCCTCAGGCGGTACTCTTCTTCCGGGTAGATATTGGGATTGTAGAAGTAGCCGGTGACCCTATGCCCCTCTGCCAGAAGCACATGGGCGGCGCCCGCTGCGCAGACTCCGCAACAGATATGCAGGATGACGTTCATAAGGTACCACCTGCCGTTTTATCAGGGCTTTTTCTTTATCTTCTCCGTGATGCGCTGCTGGATCCTGGTGATGAAATTGGGATCGGAGAATGCCAGGCTTTGCGCCATCCCGGCGCATTCCAGTCCGTCGGCCATGCTCATGCTCATGCTCATATCGATATTGCGCTTGGCCAGGCCAACACCGGTAGGGCCGTTGGCTGCTATCTCCTTTGCCCAGGCAATCCCCGTCTTCTCAAGGTCTTCAAGCTTAACAATCTCATTGACCATGCCCCATTTCTCGGCCTTTTGCGCGTCTATGGTTTTACCGGTCAGGATAAGCTCCTTGGCCCGGCCCACTCCTACGATACGCGGCAGCCGCTGGCTGGCGCCGTCGTCCGGTATAAGCCCCATGACAACCTCGGGGATATTGAAAACAGTTTCCGGCGAGCACAGCCTCAGATCGCAGGCCAGGGCCAGTTCGCAGCCAATGCCCAGGCAGAATCCGTGGATGAGCGCGATTACCGCTTTCTCAACCAGTTCAACCTCGTTATAAGCCTTTTGCGCCATGCGGACGAACCGCCTGACATCGACGGCGCTGCCGCCGGGCTGAAACGCGGTCAGGTCGGTGCCGGCCGAAAACCCTTTGCCTTCGCCGGACAGCAGTATAACCTGTATGCTCGGCTGCACGGCGGCTTCCGAAAAGCATCTCTCAATATCCCAGAATACCATGGGACTGATGGCGTTTCTTTTCTCAGGCCGGTTTAATTTAACGTGCAGTATCCCGTCTTTCTCTGTGCAGGCAAGGTTGTCGAATTTCATGTTCAATCTCCTCTTAATGATTTTGGTCGGACCGTTGAAAAGCGGTCTGAAACGCGGCGACCTTATTAAAATAACTGTCCACGCCGTGATATGTCAAGCTTATTAACAGGGAGGCTTTCAGTGGAAAAGAAGGGGGCGGCTGCTTTTCAGCAGCCGCCCCCTGGATTATTAAATGCCGATAACCGGGTCCGGCAGTGGTCAGGCTTTCTTGCCCTTCACCTTATCGAGGAATCGCTGCTCGACCCGCTTGATGAAGTTGGGATCGGAGAAAGCGATGCTCTGGGCCATGCCGGCGCATTCCAACGCGTCGTGTATGCTCATGTTGTAGCTCATATCCACGTTGCGCTTGGCAAGCCCCACGCTGATCATGCCGTTGGCCATAATCTCCTTGGCCCAGGAGATACCCGTCTGCTCAAGCTTTTCGGGCGGCACGATCTCATTGACCAGTCCCCAGAGTTCGGCTTTCTGCGCGTTGATGGTCTTACCGGTCAGGATAAGCTCCTTGGCTCGGCCGACACCCACCACGCGGGGCAGCCTCTGGCTGCCGCCGCCGTCCGGCACCATGCCCATATTGACCTCGGGGATGTTGAAGGTGGCATCGGGGGTGCATATCCTCAGGTCGCAGGCCAATGCCAGCTCCAGCGCTCCCCCGAAGCAGTAATTGTGAATAAGCGCGATGACGGGCTTTTCCAAAAGCTCGATCTCATTAAACATAGCCTGGAAGAAGCGTACGCCGCGGCGGATATCCTGTGCGCCGCCTGCCTGGAAAGAGTTGAGATCGGTGCCGCCGGAGAAGCATTTACCCTCCCCGGAGAGCAGCACAACCTGCACGTTGGGTAATGTGGCAACCTCGGCAAAGCACTTCTGTACCTCCCCGATTAACTCAAAACTCAGCGCATTCCTTTTCTCCGGCCTGTTCAGCTTGATCTGGAGTATCCCGTCCTTTTCCGTGTAGGCGACTGTTTTAAATTGCATTTAGCCAACTCCTTATTATTTTTTTGATTCGAGCGGAAATGTTTAAATGAAAACCTTTATTAAAATAGCTGCCATGCGCATCGCCTGTCAAACTTCACTTGTCCGGGCGTTTAAAGGTGAGCAGTAATAAAATCATAATTATACCGCTTACCGCAACGGCGCCTGCCGTGGTCAGGTACATGGAAGAAAATCCGCTATTCTGCACTACGATGCCCATGACGGTAGCGCCCACTGCCAGCCCCACTTGAAAGGCGGCCGACCCCAACCCCATGGAAAATCCTCTCTTGTCCACAGGTGAAAGGTTCGCCAGCCAGGACAGCGAAGCCGGCATCGAGAGCCCCATCCCCAGCCCGTACATCAATCCCACGGCAGCCAGCGGCCAGAGCACGTGGAAAGACGGTATAAGGGCGATGGCGATCGCGCTCAGGAATATCCCGGCTATTATCATCGGGGCATTGCCCAACCTGTCGGCCAGGGCGCCCGAGGGTATGCGCAGGGCCGCGGAACTGGCGTAACAGGCGGTGATTATCATCCCTGCCCCGGCTGCCGAGATGCCGAAATCGCGCACGTAAAGCGGTATGAAAGTACTCACAGTGCTCGATGCGACGGCGGTGATGACCAGCGCCAGCAGGCTGACGATGGCGCCCGGGTGTCTGAGCCACAGCCAGGGGTGCTCGCCTGTGCTGCGGGTAACCGGCTTTTGAGGTATGGCGCGCAGCCTGGTTAATACGAAGATGAGGGCGATCAGGGGGAGGGCGCCGCAGCCGTAAAAGGCAGCACTAAAGCCGAACTGCTGCACGATATAGCCGCCCGCTACCGGGCCCGCCATCAGGCCGAGTTGAGAAGCTGCCGTGTACCACCCGATGGCCTTGCCGTGTTCACCCTGGCGTGACAGGTCGGTGATAGTGGCCAGGGCTGTCGGCATGAAAAGCGCTCCTCCCAGGCCCAGCGTAATTCCCACCAGGTATAAAGAAGCAATATCCTGGGCCAGCGGGTAAAGGCAGGGAGCGATGGTAGAGAGGATGAGGCCTGCGACAAGGAACTGCCTGCGTCCCAGCCTGTCCGAAAGCATGCCGACGGGGATTATCCCGATCGCCAGTACATAAGAATAGAGCGAAACGATGAATCCCGTGTCCGCAACGCTGATACCCAGGCTGGTTGTGTAGTAAGGGATTACCGGAAAGAGCCAGCTGATGCTGGTGTACCCGGCGAATGCCACCAGGTAGATTGTTGCCAGCGTGAACCGTGCGTTCATTTACGAATTTATGGCATCCTGCCGTGGGTGGGGTGGCCTGCAGAATAGAATCACTATCGCGCCGACGAGTGCGCCGCTGCAGCCGATCAGAATGGCCAGGTTGTAGTTGCCGTTGACGTCGTACATCCAGCCGGCGATGAAGGGAGATGAGAACTGGAAGATGGAGCCTACGGGGTTGGTTATCGTGCTGATGCTGGGGAATGCCCTTGCGCCGAAATAGTTGCCCGTGATCAGGGGTACGGATACGTAGGTAGCACCGAAGCCAAAACCCGTGAAGAGCGGGAATAAATAAACGGCCCACATGTTATCCTTCGATGCCAGCAGGAAAAGAGCGCCGCCGATTACCAGGGAGAATCCGGCTATGGATATAAGAAAGCGCGACTCGATGCGCTCGCCGAGGAAGGAGACGCTCAGCCTGCCGATGATGCTGCAGGCCAGTATCGTGCCGTAGACAAATTCAGGTCGCAGGAAAATGACCGGGTCTGCAGGTGAGAAGCCCTGGTCGCGCAGGTGGAAGGCGGTCTGCGTCAGCACCGCCTGCCAGAGGAAATAGATGAAGCCGGTCGCGACGACGATCATCCAGAGGGAGGGCGTGCTGACGGCGTTCCTGAATTGCCAGTTAACCGGTGAGCGGTAGGTCTTGATGGGCTTATGACGGGCATGCAGCATGGCTTCGCGCTCTTGCTCGGGAGAAAGCCCGTCGGGGTGCTGGCCGAGGTCCTCCGGCCGGTTGCGAACGGCTATCATGGCGATGATCGCTCCGATGAAGCAGGTGATGGCGATCACGTACCAGCCGACGCGCCAGTCGCCGCCGAAATTGATGATGCAGGCGCTGACAATCTGAGGATAGATGAAGCCGCCGATAGCGCCTCCGCCCAGCACAAGGCCCATGGCCAGAGCCCTGTGGACGTTAAACCAGTAAAGCACCAGCGTCTGCACGGGCAAGACTGTTCCAAAGGATAGCCCCAGGCCAACAAAAAAGCATAATAAAAGGTAGACGGGGTAAACCTGCCCGAAGAAAGCCACCAGCAGGCCGGAGATTGCAGTCAGGACTGCGCCGATGGCCAGCGTTTTGCGCGGCCCGAAGCGGTTGATCAGGAAGGGAATGAAAAACGCGCCCATGCCGAGCATGATGCCGATTATGGTATAGCCCAGGTTGATCTGGCCGCGCTCCCAGCCGAGGGCCTTCGACATGTAGGTGTAGATAACAGGCGGACCGTAGAGGGCAAAGCCGATGGGGATGGAATATACCAGGCAGAGGATGGGCAACAGCCACCAGCCGTAGAAGCTACCGCTTTTCGCTTTAGCGGTCATTCAATGATTCTCCTCAGGGTTATTTGGTCATGCCGAAGGCAGGAGAGCCATTATATCACGGCGCCACTTCTCAATTCATATGGAGTTATATTAGGAATTTTCAGTCTAAGCAATCTCAGCATGGGATACCTATTCGGCGGATTTAAACATCACGATCTCGTGCAGTGTTGTCCCCGTCTCTTTGACGGTCTTTGCGCCGCGCGTCACTTTTATATCGAAATCCGAGGCCAGCCTGAAATATCCCGGCTTTAGCCGCAAGATATTCTTGGCGATGAACCTCAGGACCGGGCTGAAATTATTGAGCATATCCTCGGCTTCGAGCACCTCTTTAACAACAAGGTTTGCCTCCAGTTCGTCCGGGACCCTGATGGTGAGTTTCTTCGGATAACTATGCTTGGCGCCGGGGTTATACTCAAAATCCTGCTTGATGAAATCAAATTCGCCCGTGCTGAGTATGGCCTCTCTGCCCTCAGCCAGCATCAGCACCTTAACTGCATAGTTGTCCATCTTTTTATTGCACTGGATGAAAGCATAGGACATAGTATAGTGCTCTGAATAGATCCGCCCCCACATCCAGTAATCGATTATGGTGGGGAATTGAAAATTCAACCAGTTGTGATCGTGATAGCCGACTCCCCTGACCGGTATCGTATTACTTCCGTCCGTTATAGTGCCTTCCACGGAAGCCCTGGCAAAAGGGACAACCCAGGCAAAGTAGCCCAGATTACCGAATTGAGAAACGCCTGTTCCGGGTTTCCAACCGTTTACCTCCGCCCTGTAGGTGAGATGGCAGCCCAGGTCCTTCTCGTTAATATAAATCTCGTAACGGGGCAGTTCGCCTTCCGATTGTTCAACCCTCAGGTAATTTGCGCCGGCTTTGACATCAGCCTTGTCACGGGAAGCGGTGAAATCCGGCTTGCCGTAAGGGACGAATGCATGGGTCTTCTTTCCATCCGGCCTGAGCAGGACGATCTCTACACCCGGTTTGCCGCCCATTCCGGGGTTGGGGTTTGCCGCATGAAAAAAAACCACCAGCGTATGGCCGGTCTCGAAGTGCGCATCGAAATACCACCACTCGTACATGCCTTTTGCGCCTATATCGATATGAAGCCCGTCTTCCACCAGTGTCAACGGTTTTATCGTGGCATCGCGACTGCCGGGTCCTGTCCATCCCTCTTTTACCATGGAGCCTGCCTTGTTTATCATCTATTTCCACCTCGCGAACTTATTAAAAAAATGTATAACCTTCTTTTTCGTCCGGGAACGCTTTTTCAGACGCGCCGCTGTACGTCCATGAGTCATATGAAGAATTGGGATCAAGTTTCGCTTTTATTTTCATGATCATCTCATGATAGTTGTAACAATGCGGACCAAACAGCTGGTTCATCGGGCCGCCGAATGCGGCAATCGGCAGTCCCAGGGACCTCTCTATCGTGCCGTGAAGAGACTCTTCAACGATGGCCTTGGTGGCCTTCCTCGACTCGGGATCATTGGTTGAATACTCTCCAATTCCTTCGATGTAGCCGAGATGTCCGAAGTCAAAGGTCCCGCCGCTGCCAAGATCGCCGCCATCGTCTAAAATCAGGCCTTTCTCAATGGCCGGCCTTTTGACCCCGGCAATATAATCAGCCTGTTCAAAACCCATGTCCCAGGTGTCAAAAGCCCCCACGGAGGTGAACATGCCGGATGACGCCCGGAAACCCCCCTGGCTGTTGTTAGCGTGCCGCACGAGGATAAAGAACGCCGTCGTCAAAAGCTTTAGACGCATTTCCTCGCTGGTTTTCATCATATCCGTTATTTCCTGTATAAAGGGTATCTTGGTTATCAACTTCAATGGATTTTTGAACATCTTGAAGAACGGCTTTACTATATCAAAAGCGGCCAATGGTATCTGCTGCATAGGCAAAATCAGTCCGCCCGATTCCTTGACTATTTGTTTAAGAGCCTTTACCTTCCACTGGTATTCCTTTTTGGAATGCCCGTGAACACATACGGTCAATACGTACCTGGCAAGTTTCTGAAAAACACCGGTTGACCAAAGCTGTTTTAATTCAAGGTTATTATCGGTGAAACCGAGCGCTATAAAGAAGGCAGGCATCCTGAAGTCCGAGTAGTTGCATTCCGCTTCCCCCAGCTTATAACCGGCATCAGTTATCTGCTCTTTGCTGGGAAACATGAGAATAAATACGCCGAGGTTCGGCAATTCACGGTTCAGGACATATTTAGGCGATCCGCCATGGACTTCATATTCGGGATCGGAATCCCAGCGGTATAATTTCACTCCTACTTTTGTGAAGGTGCCCAGTCCGCCAAAGGTGCCCTGGAACCCCCGGATGAGTCCCCTGACGCCGGGTCCCGGACCATCGGTGCTGAACCACTCCGCTCCGTCACCGGGACTGCCCAGTGTAAGGATCTCTCCGGAGGGCATTACCCACTCAACCCCCAGCATATTCCTGGCCTGATATCCCATCGAAGCGCCTGTTATGCCGTATCCCCACGCCGCTGCTGTAGATGCCAGGATCGAGTGATTACCCCCGCAGGAAACAGCATGCACGTTTAACCCGTGCTTCCATAGCTCCGACTGAAGATCTATGGCCCTGACATAGGGCTCCACAACTGCGATCTGGTTCTTAACATCGATATCGATGATTTTATCCATCCGCTTGAGATCCAGTAAAATCGTTTTTCGGCTTCCGGGCGCCGAGGAAGTAATCCATCCTGTGGAAAACGGTTTAAGCATGAAATCCTTTCTATTGCAGAATTTCGTAAGTTGTGATATCTCTTCAGGTGTTTTTGGCATAATTACGGCCGCCGGCCGTGCCGTCCACAGCTTGTCTTCCTTGTTCAACGAAGAGGAGTTATAGTAAATAGAGTAGGCATCCCTGGTAGGGAGATCATCCTTCACCCACTCCTCGCCAACGATATCTTTAAGCTCTTTCAGTTCATCAACCGTTAACATTTTAGCCTCCCGTAGTTATCGTATGAGATTTACCGTGACTTGTTTCCATTTGAGTAAGCCGGGATCCCCTTAGAGGTTGAATTTTCCCGGGCTAAGGATATTTTCCGGATCAAACAGGCCTTTGATCACGCGAATAAGTTCCGTATTCCCCGGATTGTTCTTAAAAACCATTTCAGCAGCCTTGCCGTACGGCCTGCTGAAAAACGCCCTGGCTTTAATCAGGCGCTCAGTTACATCAGCTTCGTAATTTTTCAGGTTTTCGACTTCATGATTGTCATCTGGATTAAAAGGAACCATGAACTCGATATGGCAGGCGTGGTTCTGAATAACAGGCTGAATGTATATCCCGATTTGTTCGTCAGGGATGTTAAATGCTCTTGCCGATTCACGGGCAACGGCAATGTATTTTTCTGAATTATTAAGAAGGGACAGAAAGAAAATTGACAGGCAATGGCCTTTAACCACATGCCGCCAGTCACGCGGGCCACAGGGTGATTGCGCGGCCTTTAGCAGGGCAGGGGCCTCGATCTCTCCCACCTTATCAACGAGTGTGAGGCCGTTTCCGCCTGCCATGTTTTTAAGTTCCTCATACTGATATTCAAGCCTTTCTGTTGGCAGCCTTTCGAATCCGGCCATGTTTTGCAAGCAGATATATTCAGGAAGGGAATTCCTGACCTTTTCAAAGGAAGCGGGATTGCCACACGTCATGAGCATGGCAGCAGCAAGTCGGTTCAGTATGAAAGTATGCTCACCCAGCCATGGGCGCTGAACTTCGTACATATACTCTATTATCTTTGAAAGCTTGTCGCCGGCGGCCAGCATCGGACGTTCAATCGAAGGCAACAACTCGGTGCGCAGGCTGATCCAGGTCATGATACCCATTGACCCCTGGGCGCCGATCAATATTCTCTGGAAGTCCGTCTGCCCGGGCCCCATGGGCATCTTCTGGGCCCCCTTGGACTTCCGCTGCTCCTCCAGAGAACCGGGACCGCCGGCAGCCCCGCTGCGGAAGAGTTCGCCGGTCCCGTAAATAAACTCCGTGCAGGCCACCGGATCCTGAAAATCCCACTGCATCCTGGGCCAGATGTGAGGCTCACGGTCAATCGTAGAGGCGAGCACGCTTTTCGTATTACGGGGCGCCAGCGGTGTCGGCAGCGTCATGCCATGCCCTTTAAGAAAATTATTCAATTCTCCGTAGGTAACGCCGGGCTCGACAAAACATACCCTATTGCGGCGGTTGACCCAGGGGATTTTATTCCAGTCCGCAAGGTCAACAACCGCATGGTCGGCTGAGCAGGATATCCCCCCCTTTGTATGGGGTCCTCCCGACGAAACGGGCACAAGTCCGAATTTACCCTCCTTTGCCTTGCGGATTACTTTTTGCAGTTCAGGGACATCCTTGGGCTTAATCGCGCACTGCGGTGTCCGGCTGGACCGCACCAGGGGATTACGGACTTCATATGTCTTCAACTTCTCCAACGAAGTTTCAACCGTATTATTTTGCCCTAAGTCATTTAATATATTTGTGCTTATCATGTTTTTGTCTCCTGTGCTAATCGATGTCTGCGGCCTGGAAAACGATATCAATGATATCCAGGACGCTTATAGGATCATTACCCATATCTAAAGAGGCTTTTTCAAATTGAGCCTTACAGTGGGAACATGATGTCACCAGGTAATCCGCCCCTACCTCACGGGCCTCCTTGATCCGGTCTTTAGCTGCTTCTAAGGACATCTTTTCGTACATCTCCGCGCGTCCGCCGCCGCCTCCGCAACAATGTGAGTACTCCCTTATCCGGTACATTTCCCTGAATGAAAGCCCTGTTATCGATTTCAAAATCGCCCGCGGAGGATCGAAAACGCCCCCCGTACCATAGTTGATCTTGCGGGGCGGGACTGTGTACTTCATCTGCCCGAATACGGTTCTTTCTTCACCCTTCCATTCTTCCTGAGGTTCCGACTGACGGCCGAGGTAACAGGGGTCATGATAGGTGACTTTCAGGTTTAACGGCCTCGTAAGCTTGATCTTTTTCTTCTCAATCAGCCTCTCCAGTAACTCTGTCCCGTGCAATACTTCTATCCCCGTATTGATCCCATATTTCGGATACTTTGCCTTTAATGTCCCGAGGCAGGCGCCGCAAACGGTGACAATGGTCTTAACGTGAGCCCCTTTAAAGGAGCTCGCATTTCTTTCTGCAAGGGCGGTAAAGTTATCCTTGAATCCCATCCAGTGCGCCGGGAGGCCGCAGCAGTTCTCTTCATCGCCCAATATGCCCACGTCCACACCCGCGTGAAGCAGCAGTTTTGCCATTTTTCTGGCTGACAGCAGGGCATTTTTATCATAACGGGTTAAACAGCCGGCATATAGCAAAATATCAGCCTTTTGTTCGGGGAGCTTTTTGAGGTTCAGGCCGGCCGCCCAGTCTCCTGCCTTGGCGTGAGTTAATCCTGCCGGGTTGCCGGTGTCCTTTAAATTTTGCATTGTCCGCTTATATTCTTCAGGCGCCAGCCCTTCACACACGAGGGTTTCCCGCAGGGTCATATTTATCTCATTTCGTTTGGATTCCATAATAAAGTTGCAGGCCATATCACAATAACCGCAGGTACGGCATGAGAAGACAATATCCGCCAGGGCCTTATCAGCCTGAATACGTCCTTCCGAAAGGGCCAGTGCCATGTATCCCAGTCCCGATGCGGAATAGCTGTGGAACATGTAATGGCTGTTAATCGGGCAGATATTTGAGAATTCCTGCTTTTTAAAAACAGGCAGAGGCACCATTTTGCACAGGGAACAGCGAAAACAGGTTGCGATATCGCTTTCCAGCGACTTTAGCTCCGGATAACTCATACTTACCTCCCCCTTAATACGGTTTATAGACTGTTCGATAATAAAATGCTTATGCCAGGATTCCCGTTATAATATAGGAAAATGCCTGATAAAGCTGCTCTTCAAATTTCCTTCCCTTAATATTCCCGGATAAGAAGTGATTGATAATAGCCGTGATGCAACTAATGGCTATATCGTTATCAACATCTTTCCTGACCACTCCGTCCTTCTTGGCCTGATTTAAGTAATTGTGTATGGAAGTGCTGAGTTTCCCTGAGATAGAATCGAACTTCACCTTTACGGAAGGGTATTCACGAAAAACCTGGGGTAATATAAGGAGGTCATACACATATGTGGTGTGTGCCAGATGCCTGGTTGCAATTTCACAGGCCTTTACAAAGTCGGACTCATCTCTGAAGATTCCCGCAATTGTCTCAACATTATTTCTGAGCCTGTTTATTACGACATCCTCTATCAGTTGTTCCTTGCTACTGATTATTTCGTAAAGGGTATTTTTGGATACCCCCGCTTCCAAAGCCACACTATCCATGTTCCAACCTTTTATCCCATGCTTCAGTAGAAGCGCCTCGGTAATTTTAAAAATATTATCGCGAATATTTTTGTTGTTTGTCTTCGAGTTCCGTGGCATTAAAACTATTTATACTGTAATGGTTAATTTAGTACAAAATCATATTATATCAAGCTGGTTAACCTGTCAATATAACGAAAGGATAAGTTGTCTTTAATTGTTCGCGCACGGCCTTTTCTACCAGGGGATCATTATCCGCTCAGGGCCGGGTATGCAAAGGCCTCAACAGAATTGAATCTAACGAGATGCGGGGGCGGGGTGGCGGGATCTTAACAGGATGCCCGACCGGCAAAACAGCGACAGCAAGTGTATTGGGTGGGAGATGGAACAGGGCATTCATTTCCTCGGCGCTTCCAATTGCTCCCACCCAGCAGGAACCCAGACCGAGGGCTGTTGCGGTCAGTACCATATGCTCCGCCGCAATGTAGGTATTTGCCATGGCGCTGGGGAAATGCACATTCAAGTCGGTATCCGGAGCGTTTAAGAACAACTCCCGGACCGCCGGATCGGCGAGGTAGCCCGACAGTGTCTCAATTACACCGTAGTCGATAAACTCCTGGGAACGTTTTTCCCGGGCAGCTTTGGCATATGCCGCCAGGTCAACGCAGCAGACAAACACTACAGGCGCCTCTTCGATAAAAGCCTGATCGAAACATATCTTGCGGAGCCTTTTTTTCTCATCCTTATCTGTGACTACTATGAAGCGCCAGGGCTGCCGGTTGCTGCCTGAGGGCGCCAGCCGTGCGGCTTCAAGTATCGCATAAATAGCATCGTCGGATACTGGATCGCTGCGGAAACTGCGTATGCTCCGCCGCTGATTTATAGCTTCTGATACAGTGAGCATCATAATCTCCTCCAATCGGGCGAACGCCTATTTCTCGTCTCTCAATAATACTTGTTGCTGTCTTTAATCTCAAAATCCGCAGCAATGCTGCCAGGATAAAAACCCGGCCTTTACGTAAGAGGCGTACGGCAATCCTGCTGGCTCCTTGTTTAATAAGGTAAAGGAACGCCGGTCCCGTATCCGGCGCAGGTACAGTTGCGCAAAAGCGCAACTGCAGGATAAGCATTATGGCGGATGCTGCGGTTTGCGCAAGGTGTTAAATTATAGCCATCCTGAAAAAGAAAAAGGACAACCGGAGGCAAGAAAATGGCAAAGATAATGGAAAAGATAGAAACAGCAGCGGAAACCAGGGATGACAAAGGGTTCAAGTTTTGGACCGGCAAGGAGCCCTGCTGGGAGCTTTCTCACTGCACCAATATGGTGAAGGCCGAATGCCCGGCATTCAAATACCAGTTCTTGCCCTGCTGGGAGATCGAAGGCACTTATTGCAAGCTCGATGATTATGGCGCTGATGGCAAGGATACCAGCATCTGCGAGATCTGCCGGGTGTACAAGACTTACGGCGAAGGCAAGCCCATCCAGTTAAAGCTGCTGGGCCGGGGCATAAACACCTCCCTGAAAATTCTGGAAAAGGTTGCAGCAAGCTAAACCCTTGATATTAGATGGTATATAAATCCCCCGCTCCACAAGGAGCGGGGGATTTTCTTATGCGGCGATCTATTGACAGTTGCGCTTTTGCGCAAAAGTAAATTAAGCGTTAAAACGGATGGCGCTACGCAATGTGTGTGGTAAATTGTTACTGTAAAGAAAAAGAAAGCAACCGACGAAATAAAGGAGGAAAATAAAATGGCTGAAACTAAAGTAAAGGGAAAGAATGCAGTCGAGGTTAAAGCAGACAGCGGAGTGAATTTCTGGACCGACAAGGCGCCGTGCTGGGAGCTCTGCAACTGCCCGGAGATGATAAAGAGCGAATGCCCGGTTGAGAAATACCAGTTCCTGCCCTGCTGGGAGATCGAAGGGACTTATTGCAAACTGGACGACAAGGGCGCTACCGGCCGCGATACCAGCATCTGCGAGACCTGCAGGGTCTACAAGAAATATGCCAACGGCCAGCCCATCGTGCTCAAACTCTTCGGTAAGGGCATCGACACCCACCTGAAGGAACTCGAAAGAATAGCGAAATAAATCGGCTGAGAACAAAGTGAAAGGGGGCTGCTCCTAAGGAGCAGCCCCCTTTTTATTTTCTCTTGCAGGAGCCTGGTCAGGCGCGGGCGGCCTCTTTTATCTCTATAACCGCCAGTGCTTCCCTGAGGTCCTTCAGATTGATTATGTCGTCCCTGTTATAGCGCAGAAGCTGGTCAAGCGCAGCACGGTTGTTGGAGAGCTTATACTGATGCCATAGCCATATGGCATCCAGCCCATTCATGCCCTCGGTCTCCCTGGCTATGCCTAATTGCCTCAGCACCTTCTTGAAGCCGCCGCGCAGATTATAGTCCCAGCATTTGTACATCAGGTCGATGTGAGGGTGCATAAGGCCGAGGTCCGGCCCGAAGTGGGTTCGGATAAACGGTACATCGAATCGAGAGCCGTTGTAGGTAAACATCTGCTCGGTCCCTTGCATGACGTTGAGCAGGTTCTTACAGGTCAGCTTTTCGTCGTATAGCTGCACCAGCTTGCTCTCGCTGCTGTTGCAGAAATAGATCCCGATAACCGTTATGCTGCTTTCATGGGGATACAGCCCGGTGGTCTCGATGTCCAGGTAGGCGTCGGGGAAGCCGATCATGATAAATCCTTGCCCTGATTATACAATATTCTGTTCGCAATCAGCATTCCGGGTATGAGCCTGTACATATGGGGCTAATGGTATGCCGTACCCTTGACATCTTGTTTGTCAAAGCCTCATCCTGCCAGTTCTGTTTTAAGCCGGTATGCGATGGCCCCCAGGCCGAATAGGATAACCGCCAGGTCGGTCAGGCAGCCGACGAAGGGGATGACGCCGCAGACGTAGACTACAAAAAGTCCTATGGCCAGCGCCGCTATCAGCCTGCCGGTTGAATTTGCATCTGCGCGCTGCCTGAGTAGCCATTTGCCGATGAATAACCCCACGAAAATGTGGCCAAGGTAAACAGTAAATATATAAAGGGCCAGCGTTGCCAGTCCCAACGGTATGCCGATAACCAGCGCGCAGGCAATGGCTATTGCTACAGGCACCAGGAACAGGACCAGCGCTCCGTAGCCCAGGCATGGCCAGGGTTTGCTTTTGAGTGTGTCGACCAGGC
>JAPLHK010000081.1:8322-20457 GCA_026389715.1 Chloroflexota bacterium | reverse complement strand
AAAAGTTCTTCATGCGAGCCGAAACGTGCCATGCGTAATTTGGAGTGGCTAAGATGACGCCGTCTGACTGTTCCATTTTCCCCAGCAACACATCCCTGTCATCTCTCAAAGTACAATATTCTTCTCCCTTATCAAAACACTGTAGACAACCACGGCAAAATTCAAGGCGATAATCACTTAGAGTTACATATTCAAAGTCAATCTCGCCATATTGCTTCAGATTCTTCTCAAATTCCTGCACTGCTTGATAAGTATGCCTCTTAGTTTGACTTCCGATAAAAGCTGTAACCTTTTTCATTTAATACATCACCTCGTTGTATAAGGCACTTTTCCTGTTGAAAGATTTTGTGGCCTCGTAGCCTGGGCACGCAATAGGACTATTGCAAGTACCAACACCCGCCATACTGGGGTATAGACCGTCACGCGCTCCATGACTCCCATACATGACGTTGGTCCTGCATCGATATGGGAAGCTTTTATACCTACAAAAACACCGGAGCCCCAAATGGCAAGGATCGTTATGATAGAGTATAAACGAAACCATTTTAACCGGCACTGAATTTATATCACATATAGATTTTGGACTCAAAGCTATGGGCAGTTTATGCTATGATCTCATTCAATCCTTCAATTACTTGAGCCAATTCTTCTTGAGATAACCTGCCAATTAGCTTGCCCACCCTTTCGGTGGAAAGCGTTCTGATTTGACTGATCTTGGCCCACGAATGCTTGGGTAAATCCCCGGTCTTTAATGCCAGAGTCAGAGGAAAACCAGCCTTTTGTGGTTGACTGGTAATTGCAGTAACTATAACTGTTCCTGAACATTCATTGAAGATATCCTGGCTGAGAATTAATACCGGACGCAATCCAGTCTGTTCATGCCCTCGTGTGGGGCTTAAATCAGCCCATCGAATCTCACCTCTCAATATTCGGGCCATTGTTGCATATCCTCAGTAAATCCCTCATCAGATATTTTTCTTTCAAATGCTGGTTCAAGTTTTGCACTTTCCTCTGCCAAACGAGTACGCTTTATACGCAGAAGTTTTTCACTGACAGCTTCCTGGATAGCTTGACTACGACTTTGAAACACATGTTTATCAACCAGCCTGTCCAATTCACCAACGAATCGCTCGTCTAACGTTATAGCTATCTTTTCCTTGCTCATAATAACCTCCTGGTATTACATATTATCATACCGGTAATGGACGGGCAATCATTAAGAAAAGCAGTAGGTTCTGTATCTCTGGTATCAGTATGAGTTCCTCGATTGCAAATGCGATCATAATTTGCCCGATAATAGTTAAGGTATTAATATATTAAGTAACTAATATATATTCCAGGTGGATGGACACGATTATGAACACCTCGAGGCAAGAACTTCTAAAATCCGTAATAGAGAAAATGGGCTCAATCATGAGGGGCATGTATGCTGCAAATGAGTTTCCGTTCGCAGAAACTAAAGTAGGCGGCCAGCAGATACGTATCATTTTTTATTTATCGCGCAGGCAAGAAGGTGTTTCAGTGAAGGAACTGGCCGAAATGCTGAGTGTTACATCAGGGGCAGTCACCCAGTTCATCGATGCCCTCGTCGAAAAGAACCTGGTAAGACGTGATGAAGATTCAAATGACAGGCGGTTGCTACGCGTGAAACTCACCAAGTCAGCAATAAACAATTTTGGAGAGTTTAAACTGAATTATTTTGCGAGGGTGAGTCGAGCATTTGATTTGCTGAGTGATGAAGAAATACACACACTCATAATAATGTTGGACAAAATAAGTGTCGGGTCTCACCTGCACAGGGAGTAATAATATATGGTTTCTAATCTGACAGATACTAACATTATCTCCGTTTCAGGACTTACCAAGAAGTTCAAGGATTTCGTGGCCGTAGATAACATATCTTTTACCGTTAAAAAGGGCGAGATCTTCGCTTTCCTGGGTCCCAATGGAGCAGGTAAATCCACTACTATACAAATGCTTACAACTTTGCTCGCGCCGACCAAAGGCAAGGTGATGATAAACGGCAACGACCCAACGAAAAATAAGGACGCGGTGCGCAAGTCTTTCGGGATTGTTTTCCAGGACCCCAGCCTAGACAGCGATCTTACCGCCCTGGAAAACATGCAGTATCATGCTGTGCTTTACAAGGTATCGAAGGAAATCAGGGAAAAAAGGATAGGGGAGCTCCTGCGCTTTGTTGAACTTTGGGACCGTAAGAACGACATGGTTAAAACTTTCTCCGGCGGTATGAAGCGCAGACTGGAAGTAGCCCGCGGGTTGCTTCACCACCCAGCCATAATGTTCCTGGATGAACCTACGCTCGGATTGGATCCACAAACCAGGAATCACATCTGGAGCTATCTCCAGGATATCAGCGAGAAGCAAAAGATGACCGTGTTCTTTACCACGCACTACATGGCGGAGGCGGAAAAGGTCGCCGACAGGATAGCCATTATCGACCATGGCAAAATCGTGGCTATGGGCAGCCTGGCGGAGCTGGAGGATAAAACGAAGACAAATTCTCTTGAAGAAGCATTTATAGCGATTACCGGGAACACCATTAGAGAGGAACAGGTGAATGGCACCGGCAGAATGAGGGCCATGCAAAGACTATGGGGGCGACGTTAATGAGTACGATTTATATATTATGGCTGCGGCAGGTTAAAAAGTATTTCCGCACTCCTTCCCGTATTATCGGTTCGCTGGGCCAACCCCTGCTTTTTTTACTAGTATTCGGTTTTGGTTTTGGCTCCATCTACAAACAGGCCGGGCAGGGGGATTATATCCAGTTCCTGGCCCCGGGGATCATCATGATGAGCGTGCTTTTCACCGCGGTTTTTTCGGGCATCGACCTTATCTGGGACAGGCAGTTCGGGTTTTTAAAGGAAACTATGGTGGCGCCGGTCCCCAGGTGGCAGATCATGCTGGGGAAAACGCTGGGTGGCGCGACAGTAGCCTCGTTTCAGGGAGTGATCGTATTTATCCTGTCGCTCATTGTCGGGTTCAAAGTTCACGACTTATTTATGTTGCCGGTTGCCGCCCTGTTTGTCTTTCTTGTCGCCCTGTTGTTCACTTCGCTGGGCATTGCCATTGCCTCCAGGCTTGAGGACATGCAGGGGTTCCAGTTAATCATGAATTTCCTGGTGATGCCGATCTTTTTCCTGTCGGGATCGTTGTTTCCGCTACAGGGCCTGCCCAAAGCATTAGAAGTAGTAACAAGGCTCGACCCGCTTACCTACGGAATCGACGGTGTCAGGGAATCCCTGATCGGGGTGGGCACCTTCGGGATACCTATCGACCTCCTGCTGGTCGTCGTTATTACGGTGGTTTTGCTGGGAATAGGAAGCTACCTTTTTGAGAGAATCCAGGCTTAGGATGGCTTTGAGGCAGGGTTGTCAGGCTTATCCTGGAGTATTGTCACCGATCCCGACGCCCCCCTAATATCGGGACCGTGAGCGAAGCGGCGCGGCCAGCTCTGCCTTGCAATATTCATGACCCGGAGAATATCATTAATCACGAACCATGAAATACCGTCCCTTTGGAAAAAAAATGGAGTGGGAGGTGTCGGCCCTCGGCTTCGGCGCCATGCGCCTCCCCCAAACATCGTCCAACCCGGCGGACGTTGACGAGTCCGAGTCTATCAGGATGATGCGCTTCGCCATAGATAGCGGTGTCAACTACATTGACACCGCTTATCCCTATCACGCCGGCCGCAGTGAAGTGGTGGTGGGCAAGGCCCTGCAGGACGGTTACCGCCAGAAAGTCAAAATTGCTACCAAGCTGCCCTCCTGGGCAATCCAGGCGGCGTCCGACTTTGACAAGTACCTGGATCAACAGCTCAAGCGCCTCCAGTCGGACTCCATCGAATTCTACCTGCTGCATGGGTTGAACAAGCAGTACTGGCCGAAGCTGCGTGAACTCGAGGTATTCCGCTGGGCAGAGAAGGCTATGGCGGATGGGCGGATCGGCCGGTTGGGGTTCTCCTTCCACGATGAATTCGACCTCTTTAAAGAGATTGTCGACGCTTATGACAACTGGACCTTCTGCCAGGTGCAATACAACTACATGGATACGGACTTTCAGGCGGGCACGAAAGGCGTCCGGTACGCGGCCGGTAAAGGGCTGGCCGTAGTGGTCATGGAGCCGTTGCGGGGCGGCAGCCTGGCCAAGCAGCCGCCGGAGAGCGTGGCAAAGATATGGGACCAGGCGAAGAACAAGCGCAGCTCTGCCGAATGGGCTCTTCTCTGGGCATGGGAACAGCCCGGGGTACCGGTGGTACTCAGCGGCATGAGCTCTTTTGACCAGGTCAAAGAAAACCTCGCCATAGCGGACAGGTCCGGTCCGGGAACGCTATCGGCATCCGAGCTAAAGCTTATCGAGATGGCCAGGGATGCGTTCAAGGGGCTCAGACCAATTCCCTGTACCAATTGCGGATACTGCATGCCCTGCGCGCAGGGGGTTGATATCCCGCGCATTTTCGAGTTTTACAATAACGGAATAATGCACGATGACATCCAGAAAGCGCGCTTTTACTACCGGTTCCCCATTGCGTTGAAAGAAAGCCAGCGCGCAGACCAGTGCATAGACTGCGGGGAATGCGAGGAAGCCTGCACCCAGAAAATCCCCATCGCTGAATGGCTCAAGAAGGTGCACGCGGAACTGGGACCGGGTTGATTGGATGCGCAGGGCTCCGCACGTGGGCGGCCGTTTAACCGGGAAGGGTAACAGGTAAGCATCTGATATGGAACGCTAAGGGCTTAACTGCTTGGAAAGTGTATCGAAGTTATTTTTCAGCCTGTCGCGCAAAGTAGTATACGTCTGAGTAAGCGCTTCCCATCTTGATTTCGTATCTAAGGACTCGGACCAGGCGGACTCCGCCGCAGCGGCAAATTCTTTGTCATCAAATCTTTTTACCAGGTCATTCAGCCTGTTCCTTTGATCAGCATATTGCATATTGGCATAGGAAACTGTTATCTCCTTGGTATTTTGCTGGCTGAGGGTTATCTCTTCATCTAATATCAACAGGCTAAAATCAAGGTAAGGCTTCATAGCCGCCAGGGTCTTTCTGGCCGGGTCAAGCGGGTCTTTTATGACAGGGGCTGGAGCCGGTTGTGATTTCAAGCCGGCTAATTCCGCCCTGGCGGCAACCAGTTGCTCCTTTGTCGATTTCAACTCGGCCTGCATTGAATTGTATTGCTCTTGCGAAACCTGCGGCGCGCAGCCAATTAATAAGTGAACTGTGAGCAACAGGAGTAGTGCGGACACGGCTTTCAGAAATTTACATATAGGCATGCTGATACCTGCTCCCAAGATTTAGACAAAATGTTAATCCGCTTCTGCCATTCAGTACCATGAAAACAGGATATTTTAATATAAATTGGCCCGCCAATCAATGAATTGATTAATCAATCAAAGTTATATAAAATATGTTAATTTTCAAAAGGAGGTAGTACCATGTCCAAAAGGGTCGGCATTGTTGGTGCTGCGGTTACGCCCTTCAAAGCCAAATGGAACGAAAAGACATACTACGAACTTGCACAGATGGCCACCAGGGAGGTGGTCAAGGATGCCAAGATCTCAATCAAAGATGTCGATTCCGTTTTCTATGCGATCTATAACGATATTTTTGAAAGGACCTGTATCCCTGAGCATGCTTTACACGGCTTAATCGGCATGCAGAACAAGTTTGGCACGCGTGTCAGCACCGGAGGCGCGACAGGCGCTTACACTATATCTGCGGCGCATGCCTATTTAGCCGCAGGGAGGTTCAAGACTGCCCTGGTGCTGGGCGTGGAGAAATGTACCGACTGTTTCGATTTCATGTCCATGTCCGCCACGCCTGAGGTGATCAAGTCTATCGGCTGGTCGGCCGATAGTTTCTTCGAGCAGAGACTGGGATGGACCGCCGCCGACAGCTATGCCGAGGTGGTGCTTGCTTATATGGATGAACATCCCAAGGACCTCAAGCCCGAGGTGACGGCCAAGATCTCCTCCCTGCTCAGCCAGTATGTAAAGACCAACAAGTTTGCGCAGCGGCAGCATGACCAGGTGACTCCGCAGGAAGTCATGAATTCCAGGTTAGTGGTCTACCCGTTCAAGGAACTGGAGATATGCGTTTATACGGAAGGCGCCGCCGCCCTGATCTTAGCCGAAGAAGAAACGGCCAAGGCCATTTCCAAGAACACAGGGAAACCAATCGTCTGGATTACCGGCCTGGGCGAAGCCAATGAGCACTCCTTTGCCGGGAAGAACCAGAAGGTAATGCCGCGCATCATGTCGGACTATATAGCTTCACACCAGGCCTATAAAATGTCGGGGATAAAAAATCCCAGGAAATCGATCGATATAGTTGAACTGCACGATGCTTTCGTACACCAGCTCGAGATCACCATGTCGGAGTTCGACCTCGTCCCGCGTGGTAATGCCGATGCTCTTATCGATGAGGGCCTTATGCTCCCCGGCGGCGAATATCTCGTCAACCCGTGCGGCGGCCTGATATACTCGGGGCATGCCGTAGGAGCAAGCAACATCATGTCTGCATGGTCGGCGCGCAATGAGCTTATAAAGCGCAAGAAAAAGACCGCGATTGTGCATGGAACGGGCAGCACCATCGCCCAGTACACTGCTGTCTGTATCCTGGAACATGATTAAGCAAGGAAGGAGATAAATAAGATGGCTAAGAAGAAAGAAAAACTTATCCCGGCAGAATATATACCCGATGTAGGTTCGCATGTCCTGACCATTGATAAGGTAAAATATCTGATCGCCAATGACGCCATGTACACCTTCTACCAGAGGAGCAAGGGCGAATTGTCCCCCTTCTTCCTGGGTCTGAGGGATGATAAAAAGATCTTCGGCTGCAAATGCCCCAAGTGCGGACTGGTAAGGTGTCCACCCTTCCTGACGCACTGCCCGGACTGCGATTTCGCCCCTACCAGGATTGTTGAGGTCGGACAGGTGGGCGTGATGCTCAGCACGCCGCCCATCACGTATTTCGCCAACTCGCTTTTCCTCAAGATGGCCCCCTACGGCAGGGGACGCGTGGTTTTGGAGGGCGCTGACACGGCGCTCAGTGTGAATGTATATACCACCACGGGCATACTTGCCCCGGGCATTATCAAGAAGGGCACCAAGGTCAAGGTAATTTTCAGGGATGACCGCAGTGGCGAGATAAGCGATATCTTCTGCGTACCGGTAAGCGAATTGACCAAAGCCCAGGTCGCCAAGAAAGGCCTGCTTTCTTCCCAGATCAACTGGGAGGCGGCAGTCGAACCAACCTTGAAAAAAGCTACTGCAGCAGAGCAGGAAATTTACAAAAAGGCCCTCAAAGAGATTAAAGCAGTCATCAGGTTGATGAATGAAACAGAGCGTGCCCGCAAGGATATCATGGGATGGAAGCGCGAGATCCAGGTCAAGACCACGGGCGGAGAATTCGCCATCATCATCAACAACGGTGATATCAGCCTGGCGGAGAAAAAGCTGACTAAACCTGATTTCATCATGGTGGCCAAGAGTCCCAAGACTTTAGCTGACGGCCTTGCCTACCGCGGCGCCATTACAGACTCGGTTATCATGAAGCGGCTCTGGATCAGTAAAAACATGGAATTCACGACCATATTCAAACTGGACCGCATGGCCCGTTCCGTAGCACGCTCCAAGAAATAATCCTGCCGGCTACAAATATAAAAAGCAGGGGGCGGAAGCCCCCTGCTTATTTTTTCAGTATTGTCACTGCGGCCACGTGGTTCCAACCGAAGACCTGACACAATCCAACTTTAGGATCTCTGGATATCTGCCTCTTTCCCGCTTGACCTCTCATCTGCCACACGATCTCGCATACCTGCCCGAGGCCCGAGGCGCCGGGCGGCTCACCTTTGCACTGTATCCCGCCGCTGGGGTTGACCGGTAGCCTGCCCGTAATGTCCCATACACCTTCCCGCAGCAGCTTATATGCTTCCCCCTGCTTGCAAAGGCCAAGTTGCTCTATGTGTACCAGCTCGTGTGCAGATTCGGTATCCTGTACCTCACATAAGTCTATATCTTTTGGTCCCACACCCGCCATCTCATAGGCTTTTTTCGCGGCCAGCTCGGTTACCGAAAAGCCTTTTACCTTGAGGTTAACACTATAGGTGTTGCTGGGCTCGACTACCGAGGGGGGATACTGTGCTGTCTGCATCACAGTTGCGGCGATGGTTATAGGTTTGCGAATATTAAATTTTTTAGCGGCCTTCTGGCCGCACACGATAGCTGCAGCAGCGCCATCATCGGGCGTGCAAAAATTGTACAGGTGCAGAGGGTAGGCCACCATGGGAGATTTGAGTACATCCTCAACAGTAATTATGTTTCTGAATAGGGCGTAAGGGTTGTTAGCGCCGTTTTTATGGGCCTTCACAGCTACCCTGGCAAAGTCCTCCTCGGTGGCGCCGTAATCATTCATATATTTCTGGGCCACGGTCGCAAAGGCTGCCGGGCTGGCCTTCATGCCCAGGACGTTCTGCCAGGGGTCTCCCAGTTCATCGAACATGCCCTTGAACTTATCGAACCCGTAAACCAGCACGACCTCGCATGAACCGCTGTTGATGGCGTCCCTGGCCAATTTCAACATGGCGCCGCCGGTAGCGCACATTGCATTTATCTGATAAATCGGCACGCCGGTCATACCCACTTTCATCATCAAATCGATGCCGGTGCCCGCCTTCTTAAAAGCGACCTTCCCGGCAAGCACAAACTCAATATCATGGTAATTCATGTTAGCATCTTCCAATGCCTTTAAAATAGCTTCCATTGCGATGTCACCGGGGTCCTTGTCAGGATACCTGCCGAACGGGTGCATTCCAACGCCGGCAATTACCACGTCGCTCATAGCGCCTCCTTCAGCTCAGCTGTATTTAGCGGTAAAGAAATAAACATGTTAATTGGCCCCCGACGGTTTGAACTTGCAAATCATGACGTCGTTGCCGTCCTTGTCTTCGCCGAATTTTTCAAAGGTCAATTCCATTTCCATGCCGATCTTGAGTTTTTTAGGGTCATTTTCGGTGAGCAGGGAGTAGAGTACCATCCCACCGGGCAACTCGATCCAGCCCAAACCGAAGGGCACAAAAGGATCAGGCGGCTTGTAAGGCGGGGGCGCCGGGTAGTACATCACGGAAAAGGCGTAAAGCTTTCCCTTATTGCTGAGGGCGATATCCTCCAGGTCACGCCCCTGGCAATTCTCGCATATCTCCCGCCTGATAAAGAACTGTTCCCCGCATTTTCGACACTTGCTCCCCACCATGTACCCCTTATCGGACGGGGATTGCGGGAGCTTCATCATTCCTTCTTTGAAGGGGACCTGCTTGCCTGTGCTGTTGCCCATGTATAAACCTCCGTTAATGTTTGTTCTAAGTAGCAGAGCTAATTGACAAGGACGTTTTGCCTGTGTTATAAATCTAAAAGCGCCAGTAAACTGGCCAGTTTTACACGACGGTATATTTTAAAACGTATTCCGGTATGTTGTAAAGAGATTAGTGTGGTCAGGTACAGTGGAAGATACATATTCCGCATGAATTAATTGGAGGTAGGAGTAATATGAAAGACCCGTATGCCAGCAAACCATGGTTAAAATTCTATGACAAGCATGTACCGGCGAAGATTAATTATCCGAATAAATCATATCCTGAGATGTACCGCGAGAATTTCCCCAAGTTCAAAGACATGGTTGCCATACATTATGCGGGGACGGCCATTTCGTTCACCGAACTTGAGCGCATGTCCAACCAGTTCGCTAATTTCCTGATAAAGCAGGGGCTGAAGAAAGGTGATGTGGTGGGCGTCAACCTCCCCAACGTGCCGGCCTATTACATCTCGGTCCTGGGCACACTCAAGGCCGGGTGTGTCCTCTCCGGCGTAAGCCCTTTGCTTACGCAGCGCGAGCTGGAATATCAATTGAACAACTCGGGTGCCAAGGTCCTGGTGGCAATGGACCTGCTGTGGGGCAATGTCGGGGCCATCATTGCCAAAACAGGCGTCAAGGCGGTGGCCATGGTCGGGATAGTGGATTTCTTGCCGACCGATGAACCGGCCGCGCCCGGCGCCCTACCCTCGGTACCAGGTATAACCATAAATCATTTTTTAGAGATATTGAAAGAGATGCAGGATACCGACCCGAAGGTGAAGATAAGCCCGGACGACCCGGCCCTGATGCAGTATACAGGCGGAACTACCGGACCATCCAAAGGCGCCGTATTGACACACAAAAACATGGTAGATCACATCACGCAATTGGTTGTATGGCTGGACTATAAAATGGGTAAATCCGTGATTTTGTCCGCGTTCCCGCTGTTCCACCAGGCGGGGCTTGGTGTCAGCATGTGGAGCATGGCCTTCGGCCAGACCCAGATAGCAGTAGCCAACCCACGTGACCTTGCAGGCATGATCAATATGATGAAGACCTACAGGCCGACGGCCTTTTGCAACGTACCCACTATATATATAGAGCTGGGGAGGATGCCGGCCTTCAAGGAACTGGATTTCTCGAATGTCCAGTACTTCCTCAGTGGCGCTGCTCCTTTCCCGCCAGAATATATCAAGGATTTCGAGGCAGTTGTGGGAGAGGGGAAGGTCTGTGAAGGGCTGGGGATGACCGAGACCAGCCCGCTTTCTTGTGTGTCTCCGTGCTACGGCAAGAAGAAGGCGGGGTCGGTCGGCCTCCCATTCCCGGATGTGCAAATAAAAATAATTGATCCGGTGACCAATGAAATAGTCCCGATAGGAGAGGCGGGGGAACTGGTTGCCAAGGGACCTCAGGTTTTCACCCTGGGGTACCATAACATGCCGGAAGAGACGGCCCATACCCTGCGGGACGGTTGGATCTACACCGGTGACATAGCCCGCATGGACGAGGACGGCTACGTATGGGTGGTGGACAGGCTGAAGGACATGGTGAACGTATCGGGGTACAAGGTGTTCACCCGTGAACTCGATGACATTATCTGTGAGCACCCGGCCGTCGCCATGGCTGCCACTATTGGTATACCCGATCCCAAGCGGCCCGGAGCAGAGATGGTGGCCACTGCGGTTGTCCTGAAACCGGGAGTGGAGAAGAGCGAAGCTACCATGACCAGCATACTCGACTTCATTAAGGAAAAAGAAGCCCCGTATAAGGTCCCCAAGAAAATTGAATTCATGGACCAGCTTCCGCTCAGTGCAGTCGGCAAAATTCTCAAGCGCGAACTGCGCAGCATCATGGTTCCGAAGGCCTGAGACTATTGGATTATGCCCCTGCCGGAAGATCGATAGCTGCGAATAGCTGGATCAGTACTATTTTTTCTTCCCGGCGGGGCCCTTGGCCATGATGCCGTTTAATATGAAGCCAGACATGTGTGCGGCTATCTCTTTGGGTGTCATGGTCCCTTTGGGAGAATACCACACCCAGGTATAATTTGAAGCGCCAACAACGGTATAGACGAGCAGCTTGACATCTACCTGTTTGAACACACCCTTCTTGATCCCTTCTTCAATGATGCGGCATAACATGTCCTCATAAGTATCCCTGAGCTTGACTATTTCTTTTTTATGTCTGCTGATAACCAGCCAGTCCTGTTGCGGAAGCATCGGTCCGATGCCGGTGATTACCACCTGGGAAACATGGTTTTCAATTGCGCGCCTGAATTTGGAATCGGCAGTGTCGTTATCACCGACTATTTTTTCAAGGCTCTCTATGACCACTTTATATGCGACGCGATGTAAATCAAATATGATCTCTTTTTTACTGGTCCAGTGATGATAGATACTGACCTTGCTTATATGCAGCCTCTCCGCGATCTGATCCAACGTTACATTGACATATCCACGTTCACGTATCAGCTCGGCTGCCGCCTCTAAAATCTTCGTCTTGAACTCGCGGCGTGTTTTAACCTGTAATTTATATGATTTATCGGCGTCCACTGTTAAATCCTTTTACCTGTATCTATTGAATACTCTGCAGTTTTACTGGAATGTAGCACTCTACACTCAACCGAATTCAGATTTTAGGTGAAACTATCACTTTTGTCAAAATGGACTGGACGGTTTTACGATGGTCAAAAGGAACTTTGACATAGCTATTTGAGATATGGTATAAATTGCAACCGCGGATATACTGTCCGGTTTTACCAG
>JAPLHK010000081.1:6219-8229 GCA_026389715.1 Chloroflexota bacterium | reverse complement strand
ACCCGGGTGTAATAAGGAGGCCTGAACATGGATTTTCAGTTTACCGAACAACAGGAGATGTTGCGGGCTACAGTAAGGGGGTTCGTAGAAAAGGAGTGTCCCAGGCAGTTGGTGCGGAAATGGGATGAAGAGCATGCTTTCCCTATGGAGGTGCTGGAGAAACTCAAGGAGATCGGCGTGATGGGCATTATCACACCCGTCGAATATGAAGGCATGGGCGGAAGCATTATAGACTATACCATTGTATGCGAGGAACTGGCGAGGTCGACCTGCTGGGGGCTGGCATCATATTTCAACGCGGTAATCATGTACGGTACGGATATGATCTTGCATTGCGGCAATGAGGAGCAAAAAAAATATTTTCTACCCAGATTGGCCCGGGGTGAGTTGCTTTTCGCTTATGGCATTACGGAGCCCGATTCCGGGTCGGACGCCGCCGCGGCGAAGACTATGGCCGTTGAGAAGGGAGACCATTATGTACTTAACGGCTCTAAGATGTTCATCACTTTGGCCGACAAGGCCGACTATACCATCACGCTGGCCAGGACAGACAGTACCGTGGCCAAGCACAAGGGACTCTCCTTGTTTATCGTGGATACGAAGAGCAGTGGATATAGCGCTAAACCGATTAAGAAGATGGGGGGATTCACGGACACCACTTGTGAAGTCGTATATGAGAACGTTGAAGTCCCCAAATCACACATATTAGGCGGACCTGAAGCCATAAACCGCGGCTGGCAATTACTGATCAGCACACTGGAGACCGAGCACCTGGAGGTAGCAGCCAATTCTCTGGGATATGCTCAGGCGGCCTTTGATGATGCTCTGCAGTATGCCAGAGAGAGAAATGCCTTCGGTCAGCCTATCGGGAAGTTCCAGGCTATCAGTCACATGCTGGCCGAAATGGCCGTCGATTTGCACCTGGCACGGTTGTGCGTTTACCAACTGGCCTGGCTGCGCGACTCCAATAAACCTTGCTACAAGGAGTCATGCATGGCCAAGCTGGTGGCCACCGAATGCTGGACCAATATGGCCCACCGGGCCATGCAGGTCTTCGGGGGCTACAGCCTGATGTATGAGTACGACGTGCAGAGGTACCTGCGCGATTCCTATATCCTGCTCATCGGGGGCGGCACCAGGCAAATACAGAAAAACATGATAGCCAAGTCGCTTGGCCTGTAAATAACATAAAGGAGAGAACGATGGCCCTGAGAACACCCGAACAATATAAAGAGAGTCTGCGCGACGGCAGAGAAGTCTACATGTACGGGGAGAAGGTAAAGGACGTTACCACTCACCCCGCCCTCAAAGTATGCGTCGATACCATGGCACTGGACTATGAGTGTGCCGAGCTTCCTCAGTTCAAGGACCTTGCCAATGTTTATGATCCCGAACTTAAGCAGGAAATCAGCAGGTATTACTATATACCCAGGAACGGGGAGGACCTGGTCAAGGCCACTGAGCTGATCATAGCTACCTCGACCTATGCCGACGGTTACATTCCCCTGGCCAAGGACATAGGCGCTGACGCGATTAATGCCATACAAATCTTTGCTAATATCACGGGAAACAAGGAATATATCGATCGGGTACACAACTTCCGCCAGTACCTGATGAAGGAGGACGTGGCTATCGTCTCCGCGGTCACCGACGCCATGCTGCGTCCCTCCGATCCCAACCAGGTACACCCGGATTTCTACCCCCGGGTGGTGGAGAAAAACGCCAAGGGAATCGTGGTCAGGGGGGCCAAGATGCACATCACGGGCTCCGCTTACTCCAACGAGATCTTTGTAATTCCGGGCAGGGCCATGACCGAGGCAGATAAAGATTACGCCGTAGCATTTGCGGTTCCCTGCAATGCCAAAGGCTTGAAGCAGATCTGCCGTCCCATAAAATCCGGCATCGGTTCAATGGAGTTCCCTGTGGACCGTCCCTGGAGGATGCATACGGATCAACTCATAATTTTTGATGATGTATTTGTCCCCTGGGAAAGAGTATTTATGTGCGGAG